>DASUTR010000650.1:0-15486 GCA_036374535.1 Polyangiaceae bacterium | reverse complement strand
GGCGGGTGGGGCGGCGGGGGCGGTGCGCCCGGCGGGTGGGGCGGCCGCGCTGGCTCGGGAACCGGAGGGAACGGTGGGAGCGCAGGGGGACCCGTCGGCGGCGAGGGTGGCGCCGACGACGGGGGCGCTGGCGGTGAGGATGGCGCGTAGGAGCCTACGAGACGCGCGGCTTCACGACGTATGAGTCGAGCACGTTCGCGATGAGGTCGGCGAGGATCCCGTCGGCGACTCGCAGCCGCCGGCTGAGCTCGCGAGCGAGATTCAACACGACGATCGCGTACGAGCGCACGTCCTGTCGATAGAGCGTGTCGAGATCGGCGGCGCTGATACGCACGAGGCGGCTCGGTGCGACCGCGCGGACGGTCGCCGATCGCGGCTGGATATCGACGATGCTCATCTCGCCGAACCAATCACCGGGTCCGAGCACGGCGACGCGCGCCTCCACCCCGTTTCGGCTCGCCTTCATCACTTCCATTTCGCCGTTCAAGACGACGTACATGGCGTTCGCTTCGTCGCCTTCGCGAAAAATGACCTCGCCGATCTGCGGCTTTACGACGGACAGAAGCCCCGACAGGTTGGCGAGCACGTCGTCGGAAAGCGCGCCGAACAATCCGATGTTGCGGAGCTCGGCAGGTGTGACGCCGGTGTCGACCATGACGCGGAACGTAGCACTTCTCACATCGGATTAAGTGGCGCCGGCGTCGTGCGACGGCTCGTGAACCGCCAATGACCGAGGAGCGAGGCTCCTTATTTCCGCCGTGTGACGGCTTTCCGTCACAGGCTCTTCTGGAAAACGACGCGGGGGCGAGCGGGTCCGGCGTAGTCCTCGACGTAGGTCACGCTCCACCCGGTCGCCTTGTGAAACGCGATCGAGCCCTCGTTCCCCACGGTCGTAATCGCCTTCAAACGCGTGCAGCCGGCGGCACGCGCGTCTTCCTCGAACGTTTGGTAAAGCACCTTGCCGACGCCGCGGCGCCGGTAGTCCGGATGGATGCCGACGAGGTGCACGTAGCCCGTCTTCGGCGGTCCGGGTGCGACGAACCCGAGCAAGAACCCGACGAGGATGCCGTCGTGCTCGACGACGCGCGCCATCGACCCGAGCTCGTAAAAGAAGATCGGATGCGCGAGCGCAGTCGTCGGTCCGCCCCACCAACGGTCGATGATCTGAACGATGTGATCGTAGTCCTGCTTACCGAGCGGGCGCGTGATCATGGTCGGCGGGGCTTTTGTCCCATGAGGCAGTGTTCTTGCAGGAATGTCAACGGCGCGAGCAACATGCCTGGCGCGCGCCGCGTACGTCGGGTAAGCGGAAGTCTTACATGGCGAGAGCGGTGCGCATTGCCCCTTCGATTCTGAGCGCCGACCTCGGGCGGCTGGCCGACGAAGTGCGCGAGGCCGAAGCGGCGGGAGCCGACTGGATTCACGTAGACGTGATGGATGGGCAATTCGTGCCGAACCTCACCTTCGGGCCCGGCATCGTCGCAGCGGTGCGCGCCGCCACGCGGCTCCCCGTGGACGTACACCTCATGATCGTCGAGCCGGATCGCCACATCGACGCCTTCGCAAAAGCCGGCGCAGATACGCTGATGGTGCACGAGGAGGCGGCTCCGCACCTTCAACGCACGCTCGCGCACATTCGTTCCCTCGGCAAGCGCGCGGGCGTCGTTTTGAACCCGCACACGCCGGAAGACACGCTGCGCTACGTCATGGAGGACCTCGATCAGGTGCTCGTCATGACCGTCAATCCGGGTTTCGGGGGGCAGGAGTTTCTCCCCGCCATCGTCCCCAAGATCCAGCGGGTGCGCGCGCTCATCGACGCCGCGAAACATCCCATCGAGCTCGAGGTCGACGGCGGCATCGCGCCCGAAACCGCGAAGACCGTCGTCGAGGCGGGGGCGAGCGTGCTCGTCGCGGGGAACGCGGTGTTCGGAGAGCCCGATCGAGCCGCCGCCATCCAGGCGCTCCGGGCCGCATACGGTTAGAGTCGGAGCCCGATCCCGTTGGTTTTTTCGAACCGCCTTTTCCTTCTCGGTTTCGTCGTGTCCCTCGGGGCCTGCGGGGCGGGGCGCGCGAACGAGCCGTCCGCGCCGGGCCCGAGCGCGCCGGCCGCCCCGAGCACGCCGACGCCGGACGCGAACGACGCCCCGCCGACCGACGACGAAGCGAAAGCCGTCATCGCAAAGGCGCTCGCTCACGTCGCCGAGATTCGCCGGCTCGCCGCGAAAACACCCGTAAAGGGAGCCGTGATTTCACGTGACGCGCTGCTCGCGCGCATCAAAAACGATCTGCTCGTCGACCTCGAACCCGATCTCATCGAGGGCACACGCGAGCTCTTGTTCGCCTTGAACCTCACGCGCGGCGACTTCGACTACTTCGAAAACCTACTCTTGCTCTACGGCACGCAGCTCGCAGGCTTCTATGATCCGCAAGCGAAGGAGATGGTGCTGCTCGACGATCTCGGCGTCGAAGCGCAGGAGGCCACGCTCTGGCACGAGCTCGTTCACGCGCTCCAGGACCAAAATTACGATTTGCAGAAGCTCACGAAATGGAAGCCCGAACGCGGGGACGCGGTGAGCGCGGCGCAGTCGTTCGCCGAAGGCGACGCGACGAGCGCCATGATGGACATGATGCTCCTCCCGCGAGGCCAGCGTGCGCTCGACGTACCCGAAGCGCTCGTCACGCAGAGCATGGCGGCGATTGAGGCGCTCCCCGAAGTGCGAGACGTGCCGTCGATCCTGAAGCGCTCGATCGTCGCTCCGTACACGGACGGCCTCGCATTCACCCATGCGCTCCGTCGCGAGGGCGAGTGGGCGCGCGTCGACGAAGCCTGGAAGCAGCCGCCCGAAACCACCGAGCAGCTCTTGCATCCCGAGAAATACCGCGCGCGAGAGGCCGCCGAAAGCGTGCCTCTTCCGCCGCCGCTTCCCGGCGGGCCGACGACGGTGCGCTACCGCGACGTGCTCGGCGAGCAGACGATTCGGCTCGTACTCGAAGACTGGCTACCGCTCGATACGGCGCGCAAAGCGGCTTCGGGGTGGGCGGGCGATCGCGTCGCGGTGTTCATGGACGAAAACCGGCGTGCGGTGGGCATCGGCCTCCGCTACGACGACGAGGTGTCGGCGCGCCGCGGGTTCGAAGCGATCGTCCGCGGCGCACTGTCCGAGCCGATCGAGAAGCGGACAGGTGTCCGCTCGGACACCGCGGACGCGGGCGCGAAGGCAGCGCGGGCGAGCCAGTTCTGCGCCGAGCGCGAGCTCCGGGGCCCGTTTGCCGTGGCGCGTTCCGGCCGTGATTTGGGCGTCACACTGGGCCCGTACACCCGTGACAGCGGCGCCACGCGTACGGCAGCCAGTTGCCGCAGCGTGCTCCCCTGGGCGGCGCGCATCGCGAAGGGCCGCTGAACGCCAGGCGCCGCACTAAGTATCTGAAAATACGCGTAAAATTCGCTAAGGCCTGACGCGCGCCGGCGTCCGCCCTGCCGGCGTCCGCGCGGCTGGCACGAAAGCTGCTTTTGGATTCGTACGGAAGCCGGAAACTTTCCGGAGTGCCCATGCGTTTCTAACGGAGGTGCTTGTCGTGACAACGCGAACCAGCGTCAAAGCTCGAGCCCGAGGGGCGGCCAAGGTCGCAGCAGCGAGCGCTTCGTGGCTCGCGCTCGTCGCCGCCACCACGGTCGGCGTCGGCTCGCTCCACCGCGTGCGCGCCGCCGTCACCGTCGACGCGCGACAGCTCGGCGGCGCCGACGTCGCCTACCGTCTCGTCGTCCAGTCGTACGCTCCGGAAAGCTTCGGCTCGAGCGAGCTTCCCGCGCAGCGCGCCCGTCCGCTTGCCTCCACCCAGCGCGCCGTCACGCGCGACGAGCTCGCGCGCGGCGTGGCCGTGGACGTACTCGGCGTGAGCGCGAGCGAAGGCGACGCGCCCGTCATCGTCGCCTGGGTCGAGCGCGGTAAACCCGACCTCGAGTTCGACGCGCTCGAAGCGCGTCCCAGCCACGACGCCGTCTACGGCGTGGCCACCACCGGCGAACAAACCACCGCCACCCCCATCGTCCTCTCCCGCCGCCGCACTGCGTAGCAGCAAGTACGTCGGGGTTCGATCGAGCGAACCGCCAAGAGCGCCAAGCGTCGCCAAGATTTTGGGGACTAGGTGGCGAGCAAGACGCCGGCCGAGCTCGTTGAAGTCATCCTCGCGGAGCGCAGACTCCACCCGACGTGGGGACCGAGGAAGATCAAAGAGGGTGCTTTCGTGCCGGCACGCGCCAAACGGCGGTCGCCCCACCCAAAAAAATCTTCCTTGGCGAGGCTTGGCGGCCTTGGCGTCTTGGCGGTTTCCTCCTCGCCCGTACGACGAGCTACAGGGCGGCCTCGGTTTCGTTCTTCGACGGTTTTTCGAGGCGGGCGGACTTGAGGGCGCGGACGCGGGTTTCGTACGTGCGTTTGGCGGTCTGGTCGAGCACTTCGCCCCCGAAGCGGGCGCGCAGGTAGAGCTCGGTGAGGTCGAGTACTTCCGCGGAGAGCGGGTGACCGAGAGCCGAGAGGGCGCGCGCGTGGGCGAGCGGCGGTGTACCGATGGGGCGTGCGACGCCGCGTAGCGCGAGCACGCGCTCGAGTGCTTGGTAGAGCTCGGCCGCGGAGCTCGCACGGCGATCGGCGTCTTGTTTGTCGTCGCCGGCGGCCCGCCGCTTGCGAAGACGCCAGAGCTCGCGGAGAGCGAGCCCGAGCGCGGCGAGCGCGAAGAGCGTGATGAGGAGCTTGCGCGGCGAACCGATGACGGCGTGGAGCGGGCTCGTCGCGGGGACGAGCCGGCGGTACGTATTTTCGAGCTCGCCGTAGAGACCGAGCTGTTGGCGCAGGTCGTAGCCGACGACGTGCCGGCTCCAGCGCTGGCCGGCAGCTTCGACGAAGTCACGCAAGATCGCGAAAGCACCGCCGATTTCGCTCTTCGGGATGGCGTCCGACGGCGGCGTGGGATCGAAGCGCGTCCAGCCGGCGCCGTCGACCCAGACCTCGACCCATGAATGCGCGTCGCCCTGGCGCACGACGTACGAGCGCGAGAAACGATTGAAGGTTCCGCCTACGAACCCGGTGACGTTGCGCGCGGGCACGTCGAGCGTCCGCAGCATCACGGTCATGGCAGTCGAGTAGAACTCGCAGTGACCGCGCTTCGAATTGAACAAGAAGTCGTCGAGAGGATTCTTCGCGCCGCCGGACGGAGAATCGAGGTCGTAGCGGTAGCCCTTGCGGAGCTTCGACTCGACGATGCGCGCGCGCGTGAGCGCGTCCGTCGCGCCCGCCGTCCAACTTTCGGCGAGCTCCGCGATGCGTGGCGGAAGCTCGGGAAGCGCGAGATAGCGCAGTCGCTCGTCCGACTCGAGCTCGGCACGCGACGGCTCGGGCGCGTTGGCGATCGACACGTCGTAGCGGAGCCCGCGTTGATCGGCGCTCTGATAGCGCAGCACGCCGTCCGGCCCCTTGAAGAGCCGCGGCGGCGTGCGGTCGAGCCCGGGCGAGGTGGACACGACCTCGACGGCGACGGCGTCGAGCGGCAGGAACACGACGGGCGGGTCGATGGGCTCGAGATCGATGCGCATCACGCGGTCCCGGCTTGCGTCGTGAAATCGCTTGATTCTCACGAAGGCGCCCGCCTGATCGAGCGAGGTATCGCGCGAGGTCGAGTTCCGCGACCACGCGCGCCCGTCGTAGCGATCGAACGCGGCGCCGCGAAGGTAAAGCGCCACGCGCGGCGGGGGCGACACGCCGAGCCCAGGCGGCTCGACGCGCATCACGATGGTCGGATCCGAGCGCAGGCGCCCGACACCGCCGAGGTCGACGCGCTCCGAGAAACCGACCATGCGCTCGGTGCGCGAGTGGTTCAGCCACAAGAACGAGAGCCCGACGCGCGGAAAAAGCACGAAGAGCACGGCCGTGAACACGAAGATCGGCACCGAGAGCAGACACGTGAGGACGAGAAACTGTCGCCCGATGACGCGACGGCTTCGCAAGATGCGGGGCACGTCGACCGGCAGCCCCGTGCGGTCGCGCGCGCCCTGGCGGTAGTTGCCCTCGACCTCGCGCCGGAGGTGGCTGAGCACGAGGGCCCCCGGGGTCACCACCAAGAAACCCAAGAAACACAGGCCGTAGGTGAGCCCGCTGCCCAGGACCGTCCCGGCGATGAGGTGGAGCAACGCCAGCACGATGACCTGCTGGTCGTGCGCGGCCCCGCGCCTCGTGGCGAGCCTCAGCACCTGCAGGCCCGCTGCGAACTCGATGGCGCTCGCGAGCAAGCTCTCGCCGCCGAGCAAGCGCGCCGTCTGCACCGCGAGCAGAACCAGGGGCGCCGCGACGCCGAGCTTCCGATAGAGCGGCTTGTCCTGAATGCGCTCGGGCACGACGAGCGCCAGACCGAGCGCGACGAGAATCAGAATCGCGACGCTGCGGCTGAGCTCGCCGCTCGTCAGCAGCGACAGCAGGCCGAGAACGGCCAGCGTGTCGGTCATCACGCGGTGAACGACGCCGAACCTCATTCCGCCGCCACCCCGACTTTTCGTGCCGGATCGCCGGGTTTCGGGCTTTCGGCGTCTTCGAACGGCGTCGCCTCGAGCAACGCGAGGAAGCGCAGCAGCGGGTCCGCTCCGCGCGCCGGCACCGTGGCCGCGCGCTCGCCCGCCGTGGTGCGCACGATCACCGAATCGCCGCGCTTCAGGTGCGCGACGCTCCGCGACGCGACCTCGCGAATCCGCCGCTCGAAGCGCGCGGTGAAGTCCTCGGGCGGCTTTTCGCCCCGGTAGCGCGACTCGATGACGAACGTGACTTCACGCCGGACTTCGCGCACGCGCTCGCGCACGATGAGCTGGTCGGCCTGGGCGCTCTTGCGCCAGAAAATGTCACGCGGATCGTCGCCGTCGCGCATCACGCGCACTCCCGCCGTTTCGTCGCCCGTGCCGCGGCCGAGCGTAACGACGCCGCCCATCCGGTCGCCGGCGTCGTCGGGCGGAAGCTTCACGCGGTCGACGGCCGGGTAGATCACGAGGTCGCCTTGGCAGTCGACTTCCCGCGATTTCTCGAACAATCCGAAGGGAAAACGGGTCGCAAGACGAAAGCCGACGTGCCAGTCGTGGCCCCGGCGCGCCGGCGTGCGGCGGTAGGCGGCGACCTGCGCCGAGCGCGGGCTGATCTTCAGGAAGAAGCAACGCTTGTCGGCGGGCTGGCCCGCGCGGAGGTCTTCGACTTCGATGGCGTACGAAGGAACCTGGCGCTTGTGATTGTAGACCTCGATCTCGACGAGGTGCGCGCGGCCCACCTGCGCGCGCGGCGGCAGCCGGCGTACCACGGTCAGGTGTCGCAGACTGAGCTCGCTCATCACTCCCGAGACGAGGATGAGCGACAGGAACATGCCGAACAAAAGGTAGAGCAGGTTATTGCCGGTGTTGAACGCTCCGAACCCGACGCACACCGTGATGAGCAGGAAGTAGCGCCCCTCGCGCGTCACCCGCAGCTTGCGCGGCCACTTGAATCGCCCGAAGACTCGCGCGAGGAACGTCTTCGGTTTTTCCGGCGGACCGCGACGAGCCGGTTTTTTCGCAGGGCTCGGGCCGGCGCCGCGCGAGGCGCTGCGTTTCCCCGGAATTTCTGCGGTGGTCAAAGGGGTACGGGAACGCGGGAAACGACCTCTCGTACGGCCGTTTCCGCTTCGTCGCGCGAGGGAACGTAGCCTTCGGCGTGGGCGGCGAGCCGCACGCGATGCGCGAGCAACGGCACCGCGAGCGAGTGGATGTCGTCGGCGATACAGTAGTTTCGACCGTGGAGCAGCGCGCGAGCACGGGCGGCGCGCGAAAGGTTCATACCGGCGCGCGTCGAAGCGCCGAGCGACAACGTCGGGCTCGTGCGGGACGCGGTGATGAGCGCTTGCAGGTACGCACCGAGCGCGCCGTCGGTGGTCACACGGTCGACCTCACGCTGCACGCTGACGAGGGACTGCGGATCGAGGACGACGGGGACGTTCTCGATGCGGTCGTAGTCGGGCTCGAGCATCAAGCGCGTCTCGACGTGCGGCGGGGGGTAGCCGATGCGCAGCCGCATCATGAAGCGATCGAGCTGCGACTCGGGCAGCGGGTAGGTGCCCGCGAAATCCTGCGGATTTTGGGTGGCGACGACGAAGAACGGCTCCGGAAGCGGCAGCGTACGGCCGTCGAGCGACACCTGGCCGTCGCTCATCGCTTCGAGCAGCGCCGATTGCGTGCGCGGGCTCGCGCGGTTGATCTCGTCCGCGAGGAGAACGTTCGTGAAAATCGGTCCGGGGCGCAGCACGAACTCCGAGCGCCGCTGATCGAACACCGAAACACCGAGCACGTCGCTCGGCAAGAGATCGCTCGTGAATTGCACGCGTCGCATCTCGCCGCCGACCGCGCGGGCGAGCGCACGAGCAAGCGTCGTCTTGCCGACGCCGGGCACGTCTTCGAGCAGCACGTGACCTCGCGCCAAGAGCGCGATGAGCGCGAGCTCGACCACGTCCGACTTGCCCTCGAGGGCTCCCCCGACGGCTCGCCGGAGCTCGAGGAGCTGCTCGGCACGCCGAGGCTCGAGAGCGAGCGCTGACGAAGTCATGCCCGTCGATACTAGCATGGCCCTGCCCCGCTAAAACCAGCCCTCGAAGACCCCCCGCCCCCGGCGAACGGAGCGTTCGAGTAGTATCGAATCCTTGCCCAGAATCGAGCGGATCATCGTCGAAGGCGTGACCCGGACGTTCGGAGCCATTGCCGCACTCCGTGGCGTCTCGACGGAGCTTCGCGCGGGCGAACTCGTCGCGCTCGAAGGCCCGAATGGAGCGGGCAAGAGCACGCTCCTCGCGGTGCTCGCGACGGTGATCCGCCCGACGTTCGGGCGCGTCTCCTACGAGCCGCTCGGCGACGACGTCGAGGCCGTGCGTCCCGAGCTCGGCTGGGTCGCGCACGAGTCGCTACTCTATCGCGAGCTCACCGGGCGCGAGAACGTCGAGTTCGCGGCGCGCATGTACGGTGTCGTCGAGGATGCCGCCTGCGAGCGCGCGTGGACTCGCGTCGAAGCGGCGGCGTTCATCGACCGGCGCGTCGCTACGCTTTCGCGCGGCCAGCGCCAGCGCGTGGCACTCGCGCGCGCGCTCGTACACTCGCCGAGCGTGCTTCTCCTGGACGAACCCTGGACGGGGCTCGACGCGGCGAGCGCGTCGCTCCTCGAGCGCGAGCTCGTCGCCGAACGCGAGCGCGGGACATTGGTCGTCGTCGTGACGCACGCTCAAGACCAAGCGGATCGCATCGGAGCGCGTCGCTTGCGCCTCGAGGGCGGTCGCATCGTCGAGCCGAAACCGGGCAATTGAGCGCCTCACGGGTCGCGAGGAGGCGTCGAGTCGATACTCGGCGGTGCGCCTCGAAGCGCTTCGGCGCCCTGCAACGAACGTGGCGCTAGCGGGCGCTCCGCCGAGCTTGCGTGAAGAGCTCCCGAGCCAGCGGATCGAGCGCGAACGCGTCGCCCCGTGCGAGCGTCGCCGTGGCCATGACGATGCCGAGCGCCTGGAGCTCGGCCGCGTTGGTTCCCGTGCTCGCATCGGGCTCGCGCGCGGCGGAGAGCACGAGGTGATCGGGGAGCCGTCGCCGCGCGGCGAGCACACCGAGCGTTGCGCTCACGTCGTGCAGGACACCGAGCGAATCGGGCGCGACGAGGAGCCAGACAGCGGGCTCGAGCGCGAAGGCGAGATCCGCATTCGTGACGCCGAGCGCGAGCGGACTGAAGCAGCCGCCCGCGGACTCGATCAGCACGAATGAAGTGACATGACTTGTCATGTCGTCTTCGCACCGAGCGACGTACTCCCGTATCCTTCCAAGGTCTATCGGCTGGCTGGCACGTCGCGCTGCTAGATGAGGGGAGACGGGATCCGAGAACGAGTAGGGCGGCGCCATGGGTGGGCGGGACGAGACGCTCGCGAGGACCTCACCGTCCGAGTGGTGGCCGACGGCACTCGCGTCGGCGGATCGAATCGTCTGCCGTGGGTCCCCGGCTTGCGGTCGGGATGCCGGAGTCACGCCGGTCTCCACCGGCTTGATCGCCATGACGGCCGCGTTCATTCGCCGCAGCGCCTCGGCGAGGGCGCGTGTGACCCAGGTTTTTCCGACGCCGGTGCCGGTGCCGAGAACGACGATGCGCGTCGGACGGACGGGCACGCGCGGAGAACGGTTGGCAGGGCTCATGAATGGAGAGAGTCGGCGAGAGTAGACGCGATGCGGTGCGGCGCATCGTCGGGCCACGTTGCTTTCACGGTAAGACGGACGCGCGCGGCGTTCGGTGGGACGGTGGGTGCCCTGATGGCCTGGGCGAGAATACCCGCGTCCGCGAGGTTCTCCACCACGGCCAGGGCGCGCCGCTCGTCCCCGATAAGCACAGGGACGATGGGTCCAAAGGAGCCGGGCACAACCGAGATTCGCGCCCCGGCGAGCGCCGTCCGCAGAGCAGCGGTCCTTTCATCGAGCCGCGCTCGAAGAACGCCGGCGTCGCGGGTACGTTGCACGTGAAACCGCGCGACCTCGCAAAGCAGAGGGGACGGCGCCGTCGAGAAGACGAAGCTGCGCGCGCGATTCCAGAGCAGCTCTCGCAGGCGCGGCGAGCTCGCGACGAAAGCGCCTTGAGCGCCCACGGCTTTGCCGAGCGTCCCCACCAGCACATCCGGCACGACCCCAGCCGCTCTGCACCTTCCGGAGCCCGCTGGACCGAAGACCCCCAGGCTGTGCGCCTCGTCGACCACCAGTGCCGCGCCTTGCCGATCGCAAGCCGCTCGCAGCGCCCCGAGATCGGGACCATCCCCGTCCATGCTGAAGTAGGATTCCGTCACGACACAGCGAAGGTCAGCGGCTCGGTGTTCCGCCAGGCAGCGCTCCACGGATTCGATGGACAGGTGCGGCACCACCTCGACACGGGCCCGCGTGAGCCGGCACCCATCGATGATGGAGGCGTGGTTCAGGGCATCGGAGACCAAGACGGTGCTCGGGCCTCCGAGCGCCTGGGCAAGGCCAACGTTCGCCGAGTACCCGGTCGCGAACAGCAGCGAGGCCTCGAACCCCGTCCAGTCGGCAAGCTCTCGTTCCAGTGCCAGATGCTCGGCGTGAGTCCCGTGAATCAGGCGAGACGCCCCCGCGCCAACGGCGGCGTGGGACTGCACAAGTGTTTCACGTGAAACATCCGTGCGGGTGAGTCCTAGGTAGTCGTTGGAGGCCGCGTCCAGAAGCTCCCGTCCGCCTCGCTCAGCGCCCGCCTGGGCTCGTCGTCGGAGAACGAGTTCCGACGACCGGAGGAGGCCGGCTTCTTCGAGTCGGCTGAGCGTGTCATCGACGAATCGCTCGAGGTCGTTCATCGCGGAAGGAGTTTAGCCCAAACCGGCCGCTGGTTGAGCGACGACAGGTCCAGTCCGAGGTCATGGATGGCCTCCCAAGAAAACCGAATGGCCCGCCGACAAACGCCCCTTCGTTGGGCAGTCCGGTACACGGGAGCTCGGGGGACAACGGCTCGACCGCCCGCGTCCTCGCCCGTTCTCGCTCCGGCTCCGCCGCGCGAAACGCTGGCGGCGGTGCCGGCTGACGGGAAGACACGTCCAGGTCCGACGCGTCGGCAGGGTCTCCGGGGGGGGCCAAGACGCGGAAGCAACTCGCGCTCCTTCCCGGTGCCCCAGGCAGCAGGCCCCAGCCGCAGGATGAGGGGCTCGCGAGCGCGCCGCCTGCCGACAGGAGACGGCGCCAAGTGAAGCGGCCCGCACCCCGGCGTTCCGAGCTCTGCCTTCCGGATTCGAAGGCGCGGAAGCCGACGTTCCCCTCTCTGGCCTATCCGCGTCCGGAGCTACTGGCGTCCGGTCCCTCCCGGCATTTCCGACGATGAGTGCCCGGCACCCGCGCGCCGGCGCCGCCTTCGAGTTGGGCCCTCGCAGTTCGGAGCCACGTCCCGTGGACACACAAGAAGAGGAGGAATGCTCCGTGGTTTAGGATTTCCTGGATTCCGGCACCGTGTTCTCGTTCCCCAGCAACACCTGCACGACAATCTGCTAAGAAAACAATTGAGTATTATTACTAATAACTGGAAACTATTGCGTTTTGTTGCGAAGCAGCGTCGCGGCCGTGGACTATGAAAAATCCATAGTCCTAATTAGGGAAGGTGATCGTCCACTTCGAAGCTGGCGCCATCGGACTTTGCCAATTCGTCGCGGATCATTGACTATAGAGACGTACTAATGCGCGCACGCGACATGCTCCTCCCGGCGCCCGGCCGCGGTCAGTACGACCGCCGATTGCCGAGGCAGCAGCGTTTGGCGGAACAACGCGAGCGGCTGATCGCTGCGACGGCGCTCGCGACCGGTCAGGAGGCACTGCCGTCGGTGGCTTCCATCGTCGAGCTCGCCGGAGTCGGACGAAACACGTTCTACGAGTACTTCGACGACGTGAAGCACGCGCTCGAAGCGACCGAAACGGCGGTGCTGCGCCGCATCGACCAAGCGCTGCGCGACGCGGAAGCGATGTCACGCACGCCGGTCGAACGTTGGCGGTCACTCGCTCGCGCGTGGCTAGCGTTCGCCGAGACCGAGCCCGCTCCGATGCTCCTCACGCTGCGAATCGACTCGCGCACGGAGGGCGCATCGTCACGCGGAGCGGCGCTGCTCGACGCGGCGTTCACGCGTTCGCTCGAGACGCTGCGCAGCGCCGGTGTGACGGCGCCGCTCGCGGGTGCCGACCGCGTGCTCGCCGTCGCGGCCGTCGGCGAAGCGTTCGCACGGGGGCTCGCGCGCGCGCGCGTCTCGGCGCAGGGGCGCGAAAGCAGCGCGTTTCGCGCCGACGACGGGAGATGGGAGCGAGATCGACTCGAGCGCTCGCTCGCGGACGTCGCCGTGCGACTCTTGCGATAAGCACGCGAAAGGGTTCGGAAGCAGAGCACGCGAGCCGATCACGCGCGCTGTGGAAAACCTGGGGGGCGTCGCCGAAAGCATTGCGCCCCCTTTTCCATCGGCATCGCCCGGTGTAGCGTAGCCGTGTTCATGAGCGGAACTCCGGTCGAGCTTCGCGTCGGCGGCCAAACGTACCGGGTCGTCGCGTCCAGCAGTGAGGACGAGCTCAAGCGACTCGCCGAGATCGTCGATGCGCGGCTGCGCTCACTCACCGGCCCGGGGCGCCAGGTTTCGCCTCACACACTGTTGCTTGCGGCGCTGTCCCTCGCCCACGATCTCGAGGAAGAGCGTGCTCGCCGCTCGAAGCTCGAAGCTCGCTCCCGCGAGATGCTCGGCTCGCTCATCACGCGTATCGACGCCGCCATCTCCGCGACCGCCGAGCGCTCGACCCCCGCCGAACCCGTCACGGAAACGCCTTAGTCGGCAGCGCCCGAAGCCGATCGGCATTGCGAACACGCGGACCGCAAGGCGGACGCGCCGAAATTCCCCTTGCTCGGCCGCTCGCGAAAGCTCCTTTTCGTCAGTGGAGCTCGCCCGCAGCGAACAGGAACGGCATGGCCAGGAGGACGGCGTCGAGCTCGAGCCCTACGGTGACGAGCGTCGCGTGCTCGGCGGTGAGATCGCGATAGGCGGAGACGACGGCTCCAGCGGCCAGGTTGTAGGCGCCGTGAAAGTTGTAGCTTCGGAGCCCGAAGAACAGCGCAGCACCGAGCGCGGCCGACTCCGTTTCGTGGCCGAAGACCCCCAGTGAAAGGACGAGCGGAAAATCGGACGTTACCGGCGCGAGCACGGAGAGGCCGCCGCCGTAGCGCGCGTCCCAGAACCCGGCGGTCGAAACTTCCGCGAACGGTCCGAGACCGAAATCGCCATTTCGTGCGCGTCCGAAGAGCAGGTCGCCGACGACGGCGTTGCAGAAGCGCGTCTCCTCCCACACGGCGTCGCTACCGGCGCCGCAGACCGCCGTGCGAACGGCGACGTGCCCTTGCGGATTCGCGGCTGCAGCGCTCGACGCGAGCGTCGTGACGGCGAACAGCGCGAGCGAGCGGACGATCAATTCCAGGGATTGAGCGTGGGATCGCGGCAGATGGGATCGACCGTCGCGCAGGCGCTGCACGAGAAGCGCTGGTCCTGTCCGTAGAAGCAGATCTTCTCTTCTTGGCCGGAGTCCGCAGCGGCGCCGCAGAGGTACGGCTCGCCGGGAGCGAGACCGGATTGCAGGGCATCCGCCGGGTAGTTCACGAGGCAGCCGTCACAGAGGAAGATGGGGTAGTCGTAGTCGCCCGACTCGATCTCTTTGCCGCCGAGCGTGGTTCCGAAGACGCGGAACCGCACGACGATATCGCCTGGGCCTGCGGCCGCGACGGCGTCCATGGTCTCGCCGTTGATGAGATTGACGAACATGGCGGCGAGGCCCGCCTCGGTGCCGGCGGCTGGGTGCGCGAAACCCGTCGCGATGGCCTCGAACTCGTGTTCGCCGCCGTCGACGTCGAACACCGTCCCCGTAGCGCCCTCGAGGTGGAGGCGCGACGTTTCGGTGCGAAGTTTCTCGCGATTACCCTGCTGGGTAAGCTGGTTGCCGACTTGGACGGCGGCGACGTAGCCCTCGGCGAAGTGCACGTCGAGGACCCCTTGCGGGATGAACTCGGCTTCGGCGTCGGGGCGTGCCACGCAAT
This sequence comes from Polyangiaceae bacterium, assembly GCA_036374535.1. Classification (GTDB taxonomy): domain Bacteria; phylum Myxococcota_A; class Polyangia; order Polyangiales; family Polyangiaceae; genus PMG-095. The sequence goes on along the minus strand of DASUTR010000650.1, from coordinate 862 downwards.
CGGAAGCGGGCAGCGACAAGACCCCTTCGATGAACAGGGAGCTCTCGTTTTCCGCGCAGCCGGACAGGCCAGCGGCGAGGGAAAGGGTCGTCAACAGGGCCGTCGTGAACCGGAGCATCGTGACCTCGAAGAGCGGGCAAGCGAGCGAGCCGCCTCACATCGAAGTCTAGCGGCTCGTTTCCGAGCACGCCAAGAATTCAAGGTTCGCCGGCGGTTATGGAAGTCCGCGTCGCCGCCCCTACAGCGTCACCGTTTACTGAAGCGACACTGCAAGGCTTCGAAGCTCGGTGAGATCCACGTCGAGCATTTCGACGCGCCCGGGTTCGCGGGCGACGACGAAGCGCACGTGCTTTCCGGAGCGCTTCTTGTCGTGTCCGATGTGCTCGGCGGCTTGCGCGAGCGGCTCGTTTTTCAGGTTCGTCGGCAAGCCGAGGCGTTCGAGCAACCGAATGACGCGCTCGCTCAGTTCGCGCTGCGTCTGTCCCAGTTTTTCGCCGATACGGAGCGCCGCGACGAGCCCGAGGCTCACCGCCTCCCCGTGCGTGAGGCGCTCGTACGCCCCCTCCGCTTCGAGCGCGTGACCGACGGTGTGTCCGAGATTCAGCATCGCGCGCGGACCGCTCTCGCGCTCGTCGAGACCGACGACGCGGGCTTTGACGCGCACCGAGCGGCGCACGAGCTCGGCGACGAGCTCGGGGTCTCGGCCGTTCACGCGTTCGAGCTGCGTTTCGAGAAGCTCGAGCAACCCCGGGTCGCCGATGAGCGCGGTCTTCACGACTTCCGCGAGCGCGCTCACGTAGCCGCGCACGGGCTCCGTTGCCTCGAGCGCCGGATCGCAGAGCACGCCGAGCGGCTGCCAGAA
>DASUTR010000649.1:0-4790 GCA_036374535.1 Polyangiaceae bacterium | reverse complement strand
CCTCGTCTACGGGCTCAATCGCTTGAAGCTTCCGCTATCGCCGAAGGGCGAGGATGAAGAGGACGGCCTCGCCTTCGACATCAAGGCCGATACCGAGGGCGAGCGGGTGCTCACCGGGCACTCCGACGGCCTCATCACGCTGAACCTAGGGGAGGCGGACGCTGCGACCCGCGAAAAAATGCGCGCTTCGATGCGGGAGCGCTATCGGACGCTTCTCGGCCACTTTCGTCACGAGGTCGGGCACTACTACTTCCGCCTTCTCGTCGAGAAGGGGGGCCCCATCGACGATTTTCGCGCGCTCTTCGGCGACGAGCGCGCGGACTACGGCGAGGCGCTGAAAGCGCACTACGAGAAGGGACAGGGGGCGCCGAGCGACGCGTTCATCAGCGCCTACGCCTCGGCGCATCCTTGGGAGGACTTCGCCGAAACGTTCGCGCACTACCTTCACATGATCGATACGCTCGAAACCGCGCACCACGTGGGGGTCACGCTCGGGTCGAAGGGCAAGCCCGCCGACGGCAGCGACCTCGATGCGCTGCTCGTCGAATGGGGTGATCTCGCCATCGCCATGAACATGCTGAACCGCAGCATGGGTCTTGCCGACGCGTACCCGTTCGCGATCACGGCGCCGGTGCGAGCGAAGCTCGGATTCGTGCACCGCTTGGTGCGCGAGCACGGAAATCCGCGAGCCGCCGTTCGCGCGCCCGCTCGCCCCCTGACGGCTGCGGGCTCGGCATAGCGAAAAAAACGACGGCCGCCGTCGAAGCATCGAGCTCCGAGGCGGCCGTTTCGCCGAGCGCGCCAGACGAGCGCGGGCTGGATCACCCTACCGGTCTTGGCGCGAGCGGAGCCGTCATCACGGATTGACCACGAAGTTTTTCTCGCCGCGCTCGAAGAAGCCGACGATCTGGCGCGCGGCGGCGAGGCCGGCGTTGACGTTCGCTTCCTCGGTCTGCGCGCCCATCTTGTTCGGGGTCACGTAGACCTTCTTGTCGAACTTTTCCTTGATCGTGGCGAGCGTGGCGTCGCTCGGCGCGATGTCGGACAGGTAGCGGAAGTCCGGGCGCTCGGCGAGCACCTCGAGGAGCTCGGCCTCGTTGATGACTTCCTTGCGCGCGGTGTTCACGAGCGTTGCGCCCTGCGGCATCAGCGAGAGCAGCTTCTTGCCGATGGAGCCCTTGGTTTCGGCCGTCGCGGGGATGTGCAGCGAGACGTACTGCGAGCGGCGGTAGAGCTCGTCCACCGAGCCTACGGGCTCGATGCCCGCGCTCTGGAACACCTCGGGTTTCACGAACGGGTCGAAGGCGTGCACGGTCATGCCGAAGCCCTTGGCGATCGTCGCCATGGCGCGGCCCACCATGCCGAACGCGTGAAGGCCGAGCGACTTGCCGCGGATTTCGGTGCCGGTCTTACCGTCGAACTTGCCGCGGGCGGCGTAGATCATCATGGCGAACGCGAGCTCGGCGACGGCGTTCGCGTTCTGGCCCGGCGTGTTCATGACGGCGACGCCCTTCGCCTTGGCGGCGGCGGTGTCGATGGTGTCGTAGCCGGCGCCCGCGCGCACGACGAGCTTGAGCTTCTTCGCGGCGTCGAGCACCTCCGGGTCGATCACGTCGCTGCGCACGATCGCGGCGTCCGCGTCGGCGATCGCCTCGAGCAGCGGGCCTTTGCCCTTGTAGTTTTCGAGAACCTTCGCCGTGTAACCGGCCTTCTCGATGATGGCGACGACTTCGTCGCGGGCCGTCTTGGAAAACGCCTTTTCGGTGGCCAGGAGAACCGTTCGGGACAAGGGAAACCTCGTTGTGGCAAAACCGCACCGGCGTTCGGCCGCTGCAGCGCGCCCTACCTAGCACGGAGACGCCGGGCCGGCGTGGGGTGGGTTGACAGGCTGCGTCTTCGCCCCGAAATTCCCGTTCCCCAAAAGGAGCCCGACGATGGATTTCGAGGTACCCCCGCTGCCGTACGCCAAGGACGCTCTCGAGCCCGTGATGAGCAAGGAGACGTTCGACTATCACTACGAGAAGCACCACAAGACTTACATGACGAACCTGAAGGGTCTCATCGGCGACAAGCCCGAGGCCCAGAAGACGCTCGTCGAGGTGGTGCGCACGAGCTCGGGCGGCGTTTTCAACAACGCCGCGCAGGTTTGGAACCACACGTTTTTTTGGGAGAGCATGAAGCCGAACGGCGGCGGCGCTCCGCCCTCGGGCGACGTGGGCGACCTCATCGCCGGCCTTGGTGGCTGGGACAAATTCAGGGCGGACTTCGTGGCTGCGGGAATGGGCCGCTTCGGTTCGGGATGGGCGTGGCTCGTCCTCGACGGCGATAAGGGCGCCATCATCAGCACTCCCAACGCGGAAACCCCGCTCACGACGAAGCAGGTGCCGCTGCTCACCGCCGACGTGTGGGAGCACGCGTACTACATCGACCAGCGGAACAACCGAAAGGCGTTCCTCGAAGCGTTCTGCGACAAGCTCCTGAACTGGGAGTTCGTCGCCAAGAATCTGCGCGCCGCAAAGTGAGCGCGGCACCCGGCGCGGGCGGAGTCGCTACGTGATTTCGCCCTGCGTCGGGAGAATCGGCGCCCAGATCAACTTCGCAAGCATGTCGTCGTCCACGCGCATGCCCTGCTGGCTGAAGTAGAGCGCGTTTTCGTTGCCGTCTTCCCGCCACTGGCCGACGAAGATGATGCCCTGGCCTTCGGCGTTGTAGCCGAGCTCGACGATGGCGTTCTTCAGCCAGCGACCGCCGCCGTCGAACTCGAGCGTGCTCGGAAGCGTGTAGAAGCCTTCGCTCGGCAGCTGCTTCAGCGTGCGCGCCCACGTCGGAGAGCGGAGAGGCGTCGTCGGCTCGCCCCAGAACCAGCGATTGCGACGGTTGCTTCCGGGCCGCACGACGAACTTCCCGCCGCCGTTCGTCGAGTCGCCGATGTAGACGAGCACGCCCGCGGGGAAGGTGTCTTCGTGCCCCGGCATGGGCTGAGTGGTACGGTAAAGTCCGTTGTCGGGAAGCTCGAGCATTCTTGATTCTACCTCTGGATCGGCGGACTTTAGTCGAACTGCCTCCGCAGACAAGTGCTCGCGCGCGCTCTGGATTCTGTCTTTAACTGGGGCGATTCTAATCGGCTGCGGGCAGAAACACGGGGGCTTGCCACCCCCAAGACCCAAGGGGCCGCTGAATCTCGAGGACGCTCGCGCCTATATGCTCGCGCTCGTCAATTCGGATCGGCACGGCGAAGGTCTCCCGGCAGTCGAGCTCGAAGACATCGCGACGCGTGCTGCGCAACGCCACGCCGAGGACATGGTCCGGCGCGGCTATCGGGCGCATTGGGGAAGCGACGGGTCCGTTCCCGAGCAGCGCTACACCGAAGCGGGGGGTGAGCACCTCGTCCACGAAAACGTAACGTGCTTCTTCGACGGGGAGACGCGCGAGCTCGACCAAAATCCGCTGTTCTTGCCCGAAGAAATCGAGGCCGCCGAGCGCACGTACATGGCGGAAAAACCTCCGAACGATGGCCACCGCTTGAACATTTTGATCCCGACGCACAATCGCCTCGGGGTCGGGCTTGCGAAGGCGAAGGGCCTCGCGCAGGTCTGCGTCGCGCAGGAGTTCGTCGATGTCTACGGCGACTACGACCCTCTGCCGAAGACGGCCAAGGCGGGCGCGCGCATCGTCGTCGCCGGCCGCGTGGACGCGCCGGCCGTGTTCGGCGGTGTTGGAATCGCCCGGGGGCCGCTCCCCGTCGAGCTCTATCCGAGCGATTTGAATTCGACCTCGACCTACATGATGCCCGTGCCCTACGCGACGTACTTTCCGAAGGGTTACGTGACACCGCGCGAGGTCAAGGTCGAAAACGGCCGCTTCTCGATCGAGCTCGTGCTCGACCGTGGTCCTGGTCGCTATGCCGTCAGCGTGTGGGGTCGGTTTCCGGAGGGTGGCGCCGCGAAGAGCGAGCTCGGCATGCTCAGCCTGCGGACGATTCTGGTGCGCTGAGCGCCCTTGTAGGGGTCGGGTCCCGCGGCTAGCTTCCGGGTCCCCCTCGAGGTCCAAATCCCATGCCGAACGTGAAGCGCAAGAAGCCCGCCGGACGACGCCGTACCACGAGCCCAAAGCCGAAGAAGGCGACGCGGAACGTGAGCGCGCGCCGCCCCGCGCCGAGCATCACGCCGAAGACGAAAGCCGGCGCCGACAAGGCGAGCGGCGTGCAAGAAGGCAGTCGCGCGCCGAGCTTCAGCTTGCCCGATCAGGCCGGTCGCGTCGTGAGCTCGAGCTCGCTCGCGGGCAAGCCGTACGTGCTCTATTTCTATCCGAAGGACGACACGAGCGGCTGCACGCGGCAAGCGTGCGGGTTTCGCGACTCGCTGCGCGGCTTCGGGTCGAAAGGCGTGAAGATCATCGGCGTGAGCCCCGACAACGAAGCGAGCCACGCGCGCTTCGCCGGAAAGTACGGATTGCCATTCACGCTCCTCGCCGACACCGACAAGAGTCTTGCGAAGGCGTATGGGGTTTGGGCGAAGAAGTTGAACTATGGCCGTGAGTACATGGGCATCGTGCGCAGCACGTTCCTCGTGGACAAGCGCGGTGTCGTTCGAAAAGCCTGGCGCGGCGTGCGCGTTGACGGCCACGTCGACGCCGTTCTCGAAGCGGCCGGCGCTCTATAAATTCCGGGAAATTTTTCGAGAGCAGGTCGTCGTGGGTGGTGCGAGGCGCACCGTGCTGGGGCGGGTTTTGCGAAGGGTTGGGGTTGGGAATGGGACGGGGGACTGAGGACCGCGGACTGAGGACGAGGG
>DASUTR010000648.1:0-3139 GCA_036374535.1 Polyangiaceae bacterium | reverse complement strand
GCTCGCAGGAGACCCCGCCGGCCGACGACGACGACGACGACGGTAGCGGCGGCTCGGCGCAGGGCGGCGCATCGGGCGCCGTGACGGGCGGCGTCGGTCCGAGCGGCGGCGGAGCTTTGCCGACGGGCGGCGCGGTCGGTACCGGTGGGACCGGTTCCGGAGGCGTTTCTGGTGCCGCGACGGGCGGCGTCGCTCCGACGGGCGGCGTGTCGGGCGCCACGACGGGCGGTTCCGCAGGCGTCGCCGGGACGCCCGGCACGGGCGGTGCGGCGCCGACGGGGGGAGCGGGAGGCGGCGGCGCAACGCTCGTGGAACCGATTCAGCGCGGGAATCTCTACGTGCTCGAGTTCGGCGATCTCTTCTTCGCCGTCGACCCGAACGGAGCGCGCATCGTCGACGTCCACCTCACGGGTGGCTCGAATCTCCTCACCGGCGCGAGCATCAACGCGACGAACTACGGCTCGACGTTCTGGACGAGCCCCCAGTCGACGTGGAACTGGCCGCCGGTCCCGGAGATCGACAGCGCCGCCTACATGGCGACCGTCGAGAGCCCTGCCGTCAGTTTCCTGGGTCCGGCCGGTGCCACCCGGGTTGCGGCGCGGGTTGCGAAGACGTTCACTGCGGACCTGGCGCGGCAGGCCGTGAACGCCGCCTACTCGGTGCAAGCGACCGCTGCGGGACAGAGCTTCGCGCCCTGGGAGATCACGCGCGTGTTCAAGCGCGGACTCACGTTCTGGCCGACGGGCTCGGCTCCCCGCGCCGGCGGCATGTTCGCGCTTCCCCCGACGATGGACGCGGAAGGCTGCACGTGGCACCAGGCGCCCACCGCGGCCGGCGTGGATCAGAAGCTCCTTGCGAACGGTTCGGGCGGCTGGCTCGCGCACGTGGACGGTGACATCGTGATCGTGAAAAAGTTCATGGACACGAACATGCCGGCACCGAACGAGGACGAGATCGAGGTTTTCGTGAGCGGCACCGCCGACTACATCGAAGTCGAGCAGCAAGGCGCTTACCAGCCGCTCGCACAAGACATGAGCTTCACGTGGAACGTCCTCTGGTTCGTGCGGCGACTGCCCTCGAACGTGACGCCGACGGCCGGCAATCCAGCGCTCGTTTCGTTCGTGCAGAGCCTCGTGCAGTGACGGCGCCCGCCGTTCAGACTCCGACGCCCGCCGACGTCGTTCTCACGTTCCTCGAAAGCCTCGGCCGGCGTTCCGAAGCGGAGCTCTACCTCAAGCTCTTTCGCAAGCTCCCGAAAGAGAGTTTTGCGATCATCGCGCCCGGGCCGCAGGTCGTCCGCTACGGCTTGGGCTCGCTCGTCGAGCAAATCCGCTTCCTCGCCGATCTCGATCTGTTCGCTCCGGTCGTGCTCGGCCTGTTCGACCCGGCGACGGCTCCCGCGAGCGCCGAGCGACTCGTGAAGCGGCTCGGGACCGCCGGCATCGTGCCCCTGCCGCATTCGATGAACGAGCCGGACGTCGCGGAGCGCCTGCGGGACGAGCTCCGCCGCGAACGCGTTCCCGTCGTGCATTTCATGCCGGAAGACGCGCCGAGCGGGCTCGAGCGCCGCATCGAGCGGCTCGGTGAGCTCGCGCGCGCTCTCGATACGCGAAAGCTCGTGCTCTTGCGCCGTCGCGGCGGGCTCGGCCTGCGCGGCGAGGGGCCGCTCGAGCTCGCGCCGGGGCACGCGCTGCCGAGCCTGGGCGGTTGGATCTCGGTCGTGAACCTGCGCACCGATCGGGAAGCGCTCGCCGCGTCGAAGCGCTTCCCCAAGCGTGACGGAGAGCTTCTCGATTGCGCGTCGCGCCTCATCGATCGCGTCGCGCCGAATCCGCTGCTCGTGAGCGTCGCGTCGCCGCTCAACCTCATGCGCGAGCTCTTCACCGTCAAGGGCGCCGGCACGCTCGTGAAGCGCGGCACGCCCGTCGAGCGTCACGACGGTTACGCCGCGGTCGACGTACCGCGACTGGGTGCGCTCGTGCAGGCGAGCTTCGGGCGCACCCTCGCGCCGGGCTTCTTCGAGAAGAGGCCGCTCGCGGTGCTGCTCGAAACCGAGTACCGCGGCGCGGCCATTCTGCACCCGGCCGAACCGGCGCCGTACCTCAGTAAGTTCGCGGTGCTGCCCGAAGCGCAGGGCGAAGGCATCGGGTACGATCTGTGGCAGGCCATCACCCGCGATTTCCCGAGTTTTTTCTGGCGCACCCGCAACGACAACCCCGTGCTCACCTGGTACCTCGGCGTCGCCGACGGCATGGCGCGCACCGAACGCTGGTGCGTGTTCTGGCGGGGTCTCGCGCCCGCCCGCATTCCCGAGGCGATCGCGGAAGCCGTCGCGCGCCCCTCCGACTTCTCGGCGTAACGGATGTTCTACGTCTTTCTTTTGATCTGCGGCGCGATCTCGATCGGCATCTACCTCTTGTTCATCATGAACCTCGTGCCGGGCGCGAAGGAAGAGCGCCTCGGCGTGCTCGAGGCCCTGCCGCCGGACGTGGGAAAGTGGAAGACCGACGAGGACTCCGCCGAAGGCAAGGCCGCCGCGAGCGAAGGCCTCGTGCGCGAGGTCCGTTACTTTTACTACGAGGCGACCGACCGCCTCGTGCGTCAGGCGCGCTACCGTAACCCCGAGACCAACGAAATCGTGCGCACCGGGCCCGAAGAAGCCGTCAAACGGCGGCGCGTGCGCACGTAGCAGCGCTCGTTCTTCATTTCACGACGCGCGCTCCCGGGACCATGGGTCTGCCGAGCACCCAGAGCGTCGTCGACTCGTAGCTCGCGCCCGGCGGATTGTCGGTGCCGGCACGGTGCACGAACGCCGGGTGATGCGACCCGCGGTCGAGCTCGACGACCTGCTCGGCGCCCGCGCTCCGCAGCGCCACCGCCAGCGGATCGCTCGAATCGTGCTTGAGCAGTCCGACGAGCACACGGCCCGAGCGCGTGACGCCGAGCACGGAACGCATGCGCAGAGCGCCCCGTTCTCGAGCGCGTTCGGTGACGCCGCTCGCGTCGGCGAGGAGCGGAAGCTGCACGGCCTGCTCGTCGGCGCGAAGCTTCACGCTTCGTCCCGGCGCGAGGATGCGCGGCGGCTCCGTGGGAGCGAGCACGAGCGTCGCGAACGCGTCCTTCAGCGTGATCGGCGTCA
>DASUTR010000647.1:0-3261 GCA_036374535.1 Polyangiaceae bacterium | reverse complement strand
GTGACGTTGCTGACGCTCTCGGGGTTACCGGGAACCTGAACACCGAGTCGTCCGGTGATCGACGGATGATCGTAGAACACCTTGAGCGGATCCTCGAAGATGCTCGCCGCGATGAACTGGTGCACGAACGAGTTCGTCGTGCGAAGGATCATGTGACGCGGGTTCGTCCAAGGCTGGATGCCGGCGGCGGACGCGCCTTGTCCGAGAAGGTAGTAGAGAGCCTCGGCGCTGATGGACCGCTGACTCGAGTCCTTGTCGGTGATGACGTTCACCGTCTGGACGGGCGCGCCGAAATCGCCGATGCCCGCGGGAACGCCCGCCGTTCGGCCCGGGCAGAAGTCGGCGGTGTTCCCCATGTGCGAGAAGTCGACGGGAAGCGTCGAGCCCGCGGGGACCTGGCACGACGTGGCGGTACCCGCGGCGTCCCAGAAAATGAGGCTACGCGTCGTCGCTGCGGGAATGTTTCCCGCCACGAAGTGCTCGAACCCGATGCACGCGCCGGGGTCGTGCCAGAGCACCGTGATCGGATCGGGCAGCGCGCGGAGCGCCGCGGCGACCTGTCGCATCGTGGCGGTGACGGCACTCCCCCCGGAGCCGTAGATGATGTTCGGCAGGTCCGTGGGACAAGGATCCGCGTGGGCGTTCGACGCCGCGGCAATGGTGGCGACGGCCGCCGCGAGCGAGCCGAGGTACTTCGTTCCGATTCTTTTCATTTCAAGTTCTCCATCGCGTTCCAGTCTTCGTATTCATCGCCACCCCGATCCTTCGCTCGCAGCCGCTCAGTCCGGCGGTGCTCCTCCCGGGAGTCGAACCCGGAGCGTTTCGGTGTTGCGGACCACGCCATCATCCGGATGAAAGGAGCGTCACGCGCACTTGGCGCGCGAACAGTGCGGCTCGTCGAGCTCGCCGAGCAGCGCGCGAAAGCGCGACGTACCCAGACGGCGAACGAGCACGCAGCGCCTGCCGCGGCTTCGAGCCAAGCGCCGGGCGCCCCAGACGGCGGCATGGCTGTTTACGTCCGTGAGGACGACGATCAGATCCGAACGTTCGACGATGGCGGCAAGCGCTTCGCCTCCGCGGCCGTTCATGTCGCCGACGTGGCACTCGAGCTCGTGTCCGCACGCGGCCGCAACGGGCTCGAGTTGGCGAGAAGCTCGATCGTGTCCACCGACAATGGCGATTTTCATGCGCGAGACCCCGGTTGAGGCTGATGCATTGCTTATCTCTACTTTACCTAGAGTGTTTATAGACTAAGATTGCGTCTCGTCAAGTATCATTTGTTCCATTGAAACGAACCGGCTTTGTCTTGTGCGAGGAAATGCGTCTATTATAATGAACAGGCGCAAGCGAGTACCGCGCGCTAACAAGGCCCACCGAACCGCGTGCCAGAAACGAGCTTCACTCCCGTTTCCGCCCTCGCGGGCGGCGTCCTCATCGGCCTCGGCGCGTCCGTTTACCTGCTCGTGAACGGGCGCGTGGCCGGCGTCAGCGGTCTCCTGAGTGGACTCTTCGCCTCCGCTCGAAACAGGAGCGGCCTCGGTGAGGTATTCCTCGCAGCGGTTCTGGCGACGGGCGTCCTAGCAGGATGGCTCCTGCCCGAGGCGTTCGGCGCATCGCACGCGAGCTTCGGCACCCTCGGCCTCGCCGGGCTGCTCGTCGGCGTCGGCACACGTGTGAGTGGCGGATGCACGAGCGGCCACGGCCTTTGCGGAATCAGCCGGGGCTCCCTGCGCTCCATCGTTGCGACGACGACATTCGTGCTCGCCGGGGTCCTCACGGTAACGCTCGTGCGCTCGGCAGGAGGCTCGCCGTGAGCGGCGTCATTTATCGCATCATCGGCGCCGCTTCCTCCGGACTTCTGTTCGGCGCCGGTCTCGTCGTGAGCGGTATGACGAATCCCGACAAAGTGCTCGCCTTCTTGAATCCGTTCGGCGCGTGGGACCCTTCACTGGCCTTCGTGATGCTCGGGGCCATCGGCGTGCACGCTTTTTCGTATCGCCTCGCGTCCCGCCTCCGCGGGCCCCTTGCCGCACGCGACTTTCACGTACCGGACACACGCGTCGTCGACCCGCGTCTGATTCTCGGCGCGGCGACGTTCGGCGTGGGCTGGGGTCTCGCGGGGTACTGCCCCGGGCCTGCCGTGATCGCCCTCGGCTCCGGAAACACCGCCGCGGCGGTCTTCTTCGGCGCGATGCTCGCCGGCATTTTGCTCGCACGTGTCGTCGAGTGGCGCGCACGGCAGCGAACACCCGCGCCCGCGGAGTGAGCCCTCGACGAGCGACCGGCGCCCTCGTCCGACACGCGCCTCGTCCGTTACGGTGAATTGCCAGCCACGAACGGGAACAGGGAGTCGGTGGCTCCCTTCCGTGATAACAGGCCGCAATGCCCGCGCGCGTGAAGGAGTCCGCTTCGAAACCTCGAGAACGAAGCCGCCCGAAGAGCTCGGCAATCCAGGGCGACGACACCGGCGCCGCAGAGCTTGCGCGACGCGTTTCCGAGAGCCTGCGCCGGTTCAGGCGCGAGCGACGGCTTTCACTCGACGACCTCTCCGCCCGCAGCGGAGTGAGTCGCGCGGCACTATCTCAAGTCGAGGGCGGCCGGACCAATCCGACGCTCGCGGTCCTGTGGAAAATCGCCGTCGGACTCGAGATTCCGTTCCACGACCTCCTCGGTACGGGCAGCACTCAATCGGTCCTGGTGTTGAGAGCGAGCGATACCCCGCCGCTGCGCAGCGCTGACGGTCGCACGGAAAGCCGTCTCCTTTCGCCGGGCGGCGCCAGCGGCGAGACCGAAGTATACGAGCTCAAGCTCCTGCCGAAGGCCGTGCACAAGAGCGATCCGCACGCGCAGGGCACGGCGGAAACCTTGGTGGTCCTCGGCGGGGCGCTCGAGCTCGGCGTCGGCGACGCGAAGTACGAGCTCGCAGCCGGCGACTCGGTCTACTTTCGCGCCGACGTCCCGCACTACTACGCGAACCGAAGCTCGCGCGAAGCTCGCTGCCTCGACGTCATCCACTACTCGCGCGTGTAACGTCCCGTCGCGCGCGCGAACGCGGACCTTCCGCTCCCCGGGGCCGAGCCTCTTCGCGCGCCAGAGCCCGGGGCGCCATGCGGCGACGGCGGCTACTTCTCGTTCCCGTCGAGATCCTCGGCGAGGTAGCTCAGGATGACCTCGTCGAGCGTCTGCTCGCTGACGGCTCCGTCGCCGAAGATGGAGCGAGCGGCCGTCCCCGGGGGATTCGAGAGCTGAGTCGCGGGCCGC
>DASUTR010000646.1:0-11024 GCA_036374535.1 Polyangiaceae bacterium | reverse complement strand
CTGCCCCGGATGAGGGATAAGTAGCTCCATCGAGAGGGTTGCGTCAACCGCTCCGTGTCGAGCACTTGGGGACAATCGTGCGCTTGTTCAGACACAGCAGTCGCATGCGTCTGAAACTACAGTCGAATTACTCGGAGGAATGCGGATAACACATATATGCGAACCGATGTTCGGCACTGTGCCGTCGTTCTGCTCCTCCGAAATATTTGCAGTCCCGCAAGGGGGCAATTCACTTCTCGTCGGGCTCCTGCGCGCCGGCCGCTTCGTCCGCGGCTTTGGGAGCGCCGGGTTTTTCGATGTCGAGCAGGCGCGTGATTTCGGCGGCGTCGGCGTCGCCGAGCGCAGGGGTGAGCTTTCGCACGCGGTCGAGGACGTCCTTCGTTTCGAAGTACGCCTTGGCGCATTCGACGTGGATCGAACCGATGGGGCTGAAGCGACCCTCTTCGAACATCTGGAGCGCGAAACGCCAAGCGCCCTTGTCGATGACCTCTCGGCACGAGCGGCACGTCGCGCGCCCCGACGGCGCCCGTTCGACCGTTTTGAGCCGCGGCAAGCGGTGGTGGGCGAGACCTTGCTCGGCGGCGTGCTTCAACCATTCGGCGTCGGGCGGCGGGGCCGGCTGGGTTTCCAGCGCGGGTCCGAATTTCTCCGGTCGCATGCAGGCGCCGCAGGCGAGGTGAAACCAGAACATCGCGTCGCCTTCGCCGAACGGGTTCGGGAGCGCTTCGCCGAAGCGGAGCTCGCCCTTGCCGATGGCGTTGCCGCAACCTCGACATTTGGCGCGCCCCGTCGGCGCTGCTTCGATTTGATCCGGCACCTCGGTCCTCCTTGCTAAAGAGCTCGAAGCTCGACGAGCGGCGCGTCCGCGCAGTGAGCGGCGCGCACGATGTCGTCGGGCGTCGCGCCCTCGGGAAGCTCGACGAGCACGCGCCGCACGCCCGCCGGCTCGCGCGGGACGAAGCCGAGCAGCGCCGGCGCGACATCGGCTGGCGTGGCTCGCGCGCCCCGCGCGGTGAGCGCCGCGAGGAACGCGTCCGCGGAGCGCGTTACCGTGGCGGCGTAGCGGCTACTCGTCTCGAGCGCCGTACCGGGCGGGCCCTCGCGCACGAGCACGCCGCCGTGCGCGACGACCACCCAGTCCGCGCGCTCGACGAGCGGGCGCTCCGCGTCGTCCGTGCCTTTCACGGACACGAGCAATCGGCGTCCCTCGGCGGCGCGTTCGAGCGCGGCGTCGACGTAGGCGCGCGACGTGGGGTCGAGCTCGGCGAGCGGCGTTTCCGCGCAGAGCACGTCCGGCGAGCCCAGCGTCGCGTGCGCGAGCAAGACGACGCGCTTCACGGCGACGTACGTGTCGGCAAGGCGGCGCCGCGCGTACGCGCCGAGCTCGAAGCGGGCAATCGCCCGAGCGACCTCGCGCTCCGCGTCGCGCCGGGCGAAACCGGCGAGCCGCGCGCTCTCGACGAGGTAGCGCTCCGGCGTCCAGTCGCCCGGAAGCGGCGGGTCACACAGCGCGACTCCGGCGACGCCGTTCGTCACGGCTTTGTCGAGCGGCACACCCGCGATGCGCGCTTCGCCGCTCGCGAGCGTGGCGTCGCGCGCGAGCAAGCGAAACACGGGTCTCACGTTGCCGACGAACGTGACCCGGGCCGCGCCGCCCCGCGCCGAAAGCGGTTCGGTGACGGCCCCGCCGGCGAGGATCCGCGCTCGATCCAGAACGAGCAACGGTTCGTCGGGCGTCATGGCACCATGTTACGGCCCGATGGGCGTGATTTCCATCAGCGCGAGCGGGCGGTCGTCGGGGTAGATGGCGAACGGCGCGAGCGCTCTCGCGAGCTCGTGGAGCTGCGGCGGAAGCGGAAGCGTGGCGCTCGTGTTCACGCCTTCGATGCCGAGTAGCCTGCCGAGCAACGTCGTCTCGGACGGGGGTAGCTCGACGATCGGCGTCTCCTCGGGCATGCCGGCGAGGCGTCTCGCCGCGGCGAGCGCCTGGCGCAACCCGCCGAGCTCGTCCACGAGCTTGCGCGCGGCGGCCTGCTCGCCGGTCCAGACGCGGCCCTGACCGACCGCGTCGACCTCGGGTTTGGTGAGCTTTCGTCCCTCCGAAACGCGCGAGAGGAACATGTCGTAGAACTGAGTCACCTTCCGCTGGAGCTCTTGGCGCTCTTCGTCGGTGAAGGGGCGGAAGATCGATTCGGCGTCGGCGCGCGGTGCGGTCTTGTACACCTCGACGGTGACGCCGATCTTCTTCAGGAGCTCGGAAACGTCGGCCTTGCCGTAGAAGATCCCGATGCTGCCCGTGATGCTGAGGGGGTTCGCGAAGATGCGCGTCGCGGGGGCAGCGATGTAATAGCCTCCGCTCGCCGCGGCGCTGCCCATGCTGACGACGACCGGTTTCACGCGCGCCGTGAGCTGGACCTGGCGCCAAATCACGTCCGCAGCCATGGCCGAGCCTCCGCCCGTCTCGATGCGAAGCACCACGGCGCCGATGCGCGGATCCTCGCGCGCCTCCTTGAGGGATTCGGCGATGGTGTACGACCCGACGAGCTTCACGCCGAGCAGCGGAATCACCTGGCTGCGACCGTCGACCATGTCGCCGTCGACGTAGACGATCGCCACCTTGCGCGATTGACCGAAGTCTTTGCGATTGCGCTCGGCGAGATCCTCGTAGTCGGCGAGGTGCACGTCGTAGCCGGCGAGCTTCGATGCTTCTTGCTCGATTTGATCGTCGAAGGCGAAGCCGTCGACGAGACCCGCTGCTTTCGCTTCGGCCGCGATGAAGGGGCCCTTGGCGATGCGCTCGCGCAGCGCCTGCGGCGCGATGCGCCGTCCCGCGGCGACCGAGAGCACGAAATTTCGTTCGATCTGCTGGAGCAAGTCGATCTTGTCCGCGCGCGAGACGTCCGTCGCGCCGTCGCGCGTGAACATCTCGGGCGCGCTCTTGTGCTCGCCGATGCGCACGAAATCGGCGCGGATGCCGAGCTTTTCGAGCAGGCTCTTGAAGTAGAAGTAGCGCGAGCGCAGGCCCGCGAAGCGAATGCCGCCCGCGGGGTTCAGGAGCGTGCGGTTCGCGGCCGAGCACAGGTAGAGCGACGCGCCGTCGGCGTCTTCGAGGTGGCACAGCACCTTCTTGCCGTTCTGGCGCAAGAGGGCGATCGCGTCGCGGAGCTCGGAGACGCGCGCGAGCGACTCCGCGGGGGCGGTCCGCACTTCGAGCACGACGAGCGCCGCGCTCGGTTCGTCTTTGGCGATGTGCCAGAGCGTGCGCAAGAGGCCGACATGGTCGCGCGTCGACGGCGTGTGCTCGATACGGATGCGCAAGGCGTACGCCGCCGCCTCCGACGCCGAAGGCTCGCGCGAACCGCGGAAGGCGACGTCGAACGCGAGGTTCGAGCCGATCGAGTTCTTCGCCTCCTCGCCGAGGCCGTTGCCGAACATCGTGCCGCCCGCGAGCTCCATGGCGCCCGACAGGCCGTTGAACGCGAACGCCATCTGCGCGGAGGCGAGCCAGGCGCGCTCGAGCTCGCTGCCCGCGTGGCTCACCTGGAAATCCCCGCGCAGCCTTCCGAGCGTCGGGATGTCGATGCCGAGCGTCGCCTTCGGCGTCCAGTAGGGATCCGTCGCGTCGACGTAGCGGCCTTCGACGCCGAGCTCGACGACGCGCGTTCCC
This sequence comes from Polyangiaceae bacterium, assembly GCA_036374535.1. Lineage (GTDB taxonomy): Bacteria > Myxococcota_A > Polyangia > Polyangiales > Polyangiaceae > PMG-095. The sequence continues at coordinate 7,357 of DASUTR010000646.1, read as the reverse complement.
CAGGGGCGGAGGACGAATCCTAGATCGTACGAGCGCTCGAGGTGGCCGCCGGCGTCGTTCGTCGGTGCGTTGATGTCGTTCGCGACGACGGCCATGCCGAACTCGTTCAGCGGGCGCGTCGTGTAGCCGAGCGACCACGAGCTCATCGCGTCGATCAGCGGATTCTCGGAGTACGCGTGCTGGAACGAGAAGCCGAAGGCGTTGCCGGCGCCCGTCTTGACCGCGAGCGCGCCCGTGAGCCACTGGTAGTTCGAGCGCGCGCCGAAGCGCCCGCCGGGGTCCGCCGGCGGATCGGCGAGGTCCAGGCGGAGCCCGAAGCCCATGTTGACCCACGGAATCGGCGCGCCGAACGACAGCGCGTTGCCCTGCCACGGAACGAGCGCTTCCTCGCTCAGGAACACGCCCTGCCAGCGGAGCTCGCCGCTCGAGAGCAGCGCCAGGTTCGCGGGGTTGACGGCCGCGGCGCTCGAATCGTCGACCGACACGATCGAGCGGCCGGAGGACGGCAGGCGCGTCGGCCTGTCGACGGGCGTCTGCGCGACGGCGATGCCGGCCGTGAGCACGAGCGCCGCGACGGCCGCCGCTTTGGCGTGCGCGCCGCGCATCACAGCATGCCTCGAGCGCGAGCGACGAGCTCGATCTCCGAGCGACGCCGATCGAGCTCCTCGAAATCCTTGACGGGCAGGAAGCGGGCGCTCGGCCCCGTGCGCGGCAGCCGCAGGTACACGGTATCGAGCTCGCCCGTGATCTCGTTCACGATGCGCTCGAACTGCACGACCTCGTTGCCGTCGACCTTCTTTTTTACCGTATAGAAGCGCCACTGCATGTCGAGCTCGAGGAGCGCGCGGGCGTCGATGTGGAATACGTTGGTGTTGAAGACGCGCACCTTGCTCGGGTCGAAGGATTTCGGCAGCCGAAACTCCTCCATGGCGCGGAGCTTGCCGTCGACGCGCACGGGGATGCCGCCCTTGTCGTCGCCGAGCTTGTCCACGACCTCGGAGGTGACGGGCTTACCGTGATCGAGGTGGAAGCCGAGGATCACGGGGTCGATCGTGCCGCCCAGATTGTCGAGGTTCGTCGCGAGCAACGTCTTGCCGCCGCGCTCGACGAAGCGCTGGAGGAGGCCGCTCTTCTTGAGCGCGTCCGGCAAATCGCCGTGCCCGGGAGCGTGCTCGCTCGGCAGTCCCTGCGCGTCGAGGAAGAGGTCGCCCTTCGGCGTGAGCCTGAGCGAGAGCTCCTGCGGGAACGCCGCGATCTCGTCGCCCTTCAGCCGCGAGCGGAGCGCTTCGCGGATCTTTTCGTCCGTCGCTGCGCTCGTCATGAGCCAGAGCGGCGGGGCCGCGCCTTCGCGGCGAGCGACCGCTTCGACCTCGGCGAGGCGCAGGTCGAGGAACGTCTTGCCCGGCATGGCTTCGACGAGCGCCTTCACGACGCCGCCCATGCGGGTCGCCATGCCGCCCGCGAGCACGACGAGCGCGAGCCGCCCATGCCGGAGCTCTTCGCGACCGAGCGCTTCCAGCCGGAGCCATTCGGCGCTGCCCGCTTCCGGAAGCTCGACTACGTCCTCTTTCGCCGGGAGCTCGAGCTTGCCGCTGACGACGCCGCTGTCGTCCTTGCCCTGCGCAAGGAGCTCGCCGAGCCGCACGAGGCGTTTGCGATCGAACGCGAAACGGTCGAGCCGCTTCGACACGTCTTCGGGGATGGCCTCGATTTGCTGGGCGAGTGAGGGCATGGTGATTCGTTCGCTTTCGGCGGCGGAGCGTAGCAGAGGGCGCGCCGCGGATGCTACGATCGCTCATGACCTCGCCGTACGAGCGCGGCATCGACGAGGCGCTCGCGATCCTCGAGGCCGCCCGCAGCGCGGAAAGCGACGCGGAGCTCGTCGGGCACGCCGTCGAGCTCGCACGCACGCTGCTCGAAGCGAGCGCCATGGCGGCAGAAAGCTACGAGCGCGAGCGCGCCGAGCGCGTGGCGGCCTTGCTCGACGATCCGGTGGGGCAAGCGTTCGTTTCGGCGCTCACCGATCGCGCGCACCGGAGCGCGAACGGCGAACGACTTCTCGAGCAGGTCAAGGATCTCGTCGCCGCGCTCGGCGTGCCGAAGTCGCTCTCCACGTGGGACAAGCTCGAGCTTCGCGCGCTCCGCGTCTTCGGGTCGCGCGTGCCCGAGCTCACGGCTCGCGCCGTCCGGCGCCGCATCGACGAGGACGCGAAGCCTTACCTTGCGCCCGCCGACCCCCTGCCGCTCGACGAGTTCGTGGCCGAGCGGCGGCGCCAGGGCCTGCGGGTCAACGTCAATCACCTCGGCGAAGAAGTGCTCGGCGAAGCGGACGCACGGCGCATGCTCGAGAAGTACCTCGAGCTCCTCGCGCGGCCTGGGGTCGACACCATCAGCGTGAAGCTTTCGTCGCTCGACAGCCGCATCGATCTCACCGCCTGGGGCGAAACGCTCGGGCGGCTCGAGGAAAAGCTCGAACGCATCTATCGCGCGGCGCTCGGGAGCGCCGCGGACGAGGGCGAACCGAAGCTCGTCTACCTCGACATGGAGGCGTACCGGGACCTCGGCCTCACGGTCGAGCTCTTCGAGCGGGTGCTCTCGAAGCCCGACCTCGCGCGCCTCTCCGCCGGCATCGTGCTCCAGGCCTACGTGCCCGATTCACACCGCCACCAAGCGCGCCTCGTTGCCTGGGCGCGCGAGCGCGTCGCGCGCGGCGGCGCGCCCATTCGCATGAGGCTCGTCAAGGGCGCCAATCTCATGATGGAGCGCATCGAGTCGAGCATGACGGGGCTCGAGCTTCCGACCTACGCGACCAAGCACGAGGTCGACGCGAGCTTCAAGCGCATGCTGCGCTTCGGCGCGCGACCCGAGAACGCGGCCTGCGTGCACCTCGGTGTCGGCAGCCACAACCTCTTCGACATCGCGTACACGCTCGTCCTCCGCGCCCACGAACGCGTCGAGAGCGCCATCGAGCCCGAGATGCTCGAGGGCATGGCGGATCCGCTGCGGCGCGCCGTCGTGCGCGTCGCGGGCCGCGTGCTCGTCTATGCGCCCAGCGTCGACGCTCGGGATTTTCCGTCGGCCGTCGCGTACCTCGTCCGGCGCCTCGACGAGAATACGTCGGAAGAGAACTTCTTGCGCCACTCGTTCTCGATGGGTCCCGGCGACTCGAGCTTCGAGGCCGAGCGCGAACGCTTCGTGCTGTCCGCGCGCGCCGCCGAGCGCGCGAGCGATGAGCCGCGCCGCGCTCAGGATCGCGCGCATCCGCCGAAAACCCCGGCGCGCCCCTGCTTCGAGAACGAACCCGACACCGATTTCACGCGAGCCGAGAATCGCGCCTGGCTCCGCGCGTCGCTCGAGGGCGCGAAGCGCAGCCACGGCGTGCTCGTCTCGCGCGTTCTCGGCCGCGAGCTTCCGGGTCGCCCGCGCCCCGGCTTCGATCCGTCGCGGCCCGATTGCGTGCCGTACGAAGTCGCGGCGCTCGATCGGAAGGGGGTCATGGAGGCGATCGACGGAGCTCACGGTCGGGCGCCGGCTTGGGCCGCCGTCCCGCCCGAGCGGCGCGAGGAGCTCGTGCTCGGCGTCGCCGAAGCGCTGCGACGTGCGCGCGGCGAGCTCGTCGGGCTCATCGTGCTCGACGCCGGCAAGCGCGCGCTCGAAGCCGACGGCGAAGTGTCCGAAGCGATCGATTTCGCCGAATATTACGCGCGCCAGCACCGGCGGCTGCGCGAGCGGCTTTTCCTCGAGCCGAAGGGCCTCACGGTCGTCACGCCGCCCTGGAATTTCCCGCTTTCCATCGGGCTCGGCGGCACGCTCGCCGCCCTGGTCGCCGGAAACGCGGTGCTCGTGAAGCCGTCGCCCGAGACGCCGCTCGTGCTCGCTCGCGCGCTCGAGCTCTGCTGGCAGGCGGGCATCCCGGAAGACGCGCTCGGACTCGTGCTCGCCGACGACGACGCGGCCGAGCCGCTCGTCAAAGACCCGCGGGTGAAGGTCGTCGTGCTCACGGGCGGCACGGAAACGGCGCGCCTGTTTCGTCACCTCCGCCCGAGCCTCGACCTCACCGCCGAGACCGGCGGCAAGAACGTGATGATCGTCAGCGGAATGAGCGACCGCGAGCAGGCGGTCACGCACGCGGTCCGCTCCGCCTTCGGTTACTCGGGCCAAAAGTGCAGTGCGCTCGGCCTCCTCGTCCTCGAACGCGAAGTCTTTCGCAGCGCGTCGTTCAAAAAGAAGCTCGCCGACGCCGTGACGAGCCTGCCCGTGGGCTCCGCGTGGAACTGCGAAAACGTCGTGACGCCGCTCATTCGTCCGCCGGGCGGGCCCCTTTTGCGCGCGCTCTCCGGACTCGACGACGGCGAGAGCTGGCTCGTCGCGCCCTCGCGGTCGAAAGAAAACGAGCGGCTCGTCGCGCCCGGCGTGCGCTGGGGCGTTCGGCGCGACAGCTTCACGCACCAAGTCGAGCTCTTCGGCCCCGTGCTCGGGGTGATGGAAGCCGAAAGCGTGGAGCACGCGCTCGAGCTCGCGAACGCGACGCCCTACGGACTCACCGCGGGCTTGCAGAGCCTCGACGCGGGCGAGCAGCGGCTCTTTCTCGAGCGCGCGAACGCGGGCAACCTGTACGTCAATCGGCCCGTCACGGGCGCCGTGGTCGGCCGCCAGCCGTTCGGCGGGCGCAAGGACTCGAGCCTCGGTTCGGGCGTGAAGGCGGGCGGGCCGAACACGCTGCTCGCGCTCGCTCGCGCGCTCGGCGACCGGCCGAAAGTCGCGCCCGGTCCCCCGCTCACGCGAGGCCCGCGCGTTCCGCCCGGCGCGCCCCTGAAACCCGCGCCGGCGCGCCGCACCCCGCCCGAGCTCGGCACGCTCTCCGAGCTCGTCGCCGATCTCTTGCGTGACTTGCCGGTGCCCGCTCGCGAGGTGCTGGCGCGGAGGCTGCGAAGCTACGAAAGCGCGCTCGTGAACGAGCTCGAGCCGTCGCACCCGCAGGACGACGTGCTCGGATACGACGACACGTTCGTCTATCAGCCGGCGCGCGTCGCCGTCGTGGCGCTCCACGGGACCGACGAGCTCGATCTCGTATCGACGCTCGTCGCCGCCCGCTTCGTGCGCGCGACCGTCGACGTGTTTCTCGACGAAACGCTGTCGGGAGCCGTGCCGGCGCGCGTGGCGAGCGAGCACGGCGCCGCGCGCTTCGCATCGCCGCGGTCGCTCGCCGGAAAGCTCACCGAGGGCGCGTACGAGCGCCTGCGCCTGCTCGCGCCGGAGCCGGCCGACGCGCTCGCCGTGCTCGGAGCGGTGGCGCCGCTCGTCGACGCCGAACCGGTGAGCGACTCGGGCTACGCCGAGCTCCGCCGCTACGTGCTCGAGCAGTCGCGGAGCGTCGCCGAGCACCGCTACGGAAACCTGAGCCTCTACTGGGCGCTGAAAAACGCCGAAGAGTTGCGCAGAGCCCGAACCAGGCCCAAACCGAGCGCGCCATGATTCCCAATCTCGTCGTAACACCCGGGGTGTTCCTGCCGGGTCGGGAGCTCTCGTGGACGGCGAGCCGCTCGGGCGGGCCGGGCGGACAGAACGTGAACAAGGTCTCGACCAAGATCGAGCTCCGCTTCGACCTCGCGCAGAATCGCACGCTGAACGACGGCGTGAAAACGCGGCTCCGGGCGCGCGCCGCCGGACGGCTCGACGCGAGCGGACGGCTCGTCGTGACGTGCGACACGACGCGCTCGCAGAGCCAGAACCTCGAGCTCGCGAGGGAAAAGCTCGCCGAGCTCGTGCGCGCCGCTCTCGCCGCGCCGAAGCGCCGCCGTGCGACGGCGCCGAGCAGGGCGTCGCGCCGGCGGCGCCTCGAGCACAAGCGTCAGACGGGCGAAAAGAAACGCGGCCGGAGCGGCGGCTGGGACGACGGATGACGCGCGGCACGCTGCTCTGGCTCGCGATCCTCGCCGTCGCGCTCGGGGTCGGTTTGCTCCTGCGCTCTCCGCGTCGGGAGCGCAGCGACGATTCGCCGCCGGCCGCCAGCGTTCGAGCGCCGCGCCCGGTCGACGAGCTCGTCGAGGTCGAGGTCACCGAGGCCGACGCGAGCGCGCCCGAAATCGACGAATCCGAGCTCTTGAAAGCGCTTTCGACGAGCTGGAAGAGCGACCCTGCGCGCGCTCTCTCGCTCGCAGAAGACGGCGACCGGCGCTTCGCGGAGAGCCCGCGCGCCGTCGAGCGCCGCCTCTACGAGATCAAAGCGCTCGTGGAGCTCGGGCGCATCGGCAAAGCGCGCAGCAAGGCCGAGCGCTACCTCGAGCTCTACCCGCCGGGGCCGATGACCGACGAAGTCGAACGGCTGACGGGCGTCCATCGCCGGCCGCCGCGCTGACTCGTGCTGCCGCGGCGTCGGCCAATTGACCATGGCGGCGTGCCGGCGATCGGCGGCAGAGTGCCGCCATGACGCGCCTACGAACGCTTGCCGCGGCTTTCGCTTTCACCCTAGCCGGCTGCGGCGACGCGGATTGGACGAGCGAATCGATCGACACCGACGATGCTGCGATCACGGGGGGGACGTTGGTCACCGCCGCGCAGCACGTGGCGCCCCATACCTCCGTCGTGAAGCTCCAAACGCTGATCGGCAGCTGCACCGCGCTCAAGGTCGGCTCGAACGCGTTTTGGACGGCCGGGCATTGCATTCCGCTGAACCCCATCGGCACGGAGATCAAGCTCACGAACCTGCGTTCGGGCGATCTCGTTACGCCTCAGTACACGACGACCATCGCGTCCGCGGCCGTCCATCCGTCCCGAAAAAACTACGAGTATGCGTTCGGCGTCGGCGGCCCGTACCCGCGTCATTACGATGTCGCCCGCTTCACGCTGACTGGCACGACGCCGGACATCCCTTCCTACGCGACGACGGACTCCGAATGGATCGCCGGCAATCAGGACGTGAGTTTCACGGCCTATGGCTGTGACAGGGAAGACTCTTCCCACTCGGGACGAAAGCAGCGCGCCACCATCCACCTCGCCACGCTCGGCGAGCTCGCGTCCGGGAGCACCGACTACTACGCTCACAACTTCATTTCGCTCGACGCGAGTCCGCAGGCTTGCCCCGGCGACTCCGGCGCCCCCGCGTTCAAGGACTTCGGGGGAACGTGGAAGGTCGTCGGTACGGTGGTTCACGGCGACTTCGGCTACACCGGAGTTGCCCGCTACGGCAACGTACGCAACTGGCTCGCGGCCCCCGCGGTCAACGTCTTCGCCATCGGTTTTCGAGGCTTTCTCTTCAATCAATACACGGGCCGTTGCATCTCCGGCGCCGCGGGCAGCATTCCCGAGAGCTACTGCGACGGCCGCGATCAGGATTTCGACTTCCAATCGTGGCGCC
>DASUTR010000645.1:0-3518 GCA_036374535.1 Polyangiaceae bacterium | reverse complement strand
GCGAGGACCGGACGCTCGAACTCCATGGGCGGCGGTCCCGCGGGCAGACCCGCGAGGACCGGACGCTCGAACTCCACGGGCGGCGGTCCCGCGGGCAGACCCGCGAGGACCGTGCTCTGGGCGCGAAGACGCGCCGACTGCGGAGAGGGAGGGATTCCTTGTCGGGCGCCGCCTCCGGCGGCTTCCTCCGCGGTACCTACGTGCGGCTGCGTGCGGAGCTGCAGCTGGGCGTGCGTGCGGTCGCACGGTGGGCCGACGGTGCGAACCCTCCACGGTGCAGCCCTGCGTGCGGGTGGTCCATCGACGGGCCAAGACGGTTCGAATCCCTCCCACCGAACCTGGATGCACCGTGCGGGAACAGTGCGCTTAGTTTTGAAATTCTGCGGAGAGGGAGGGATTCGAACCCTCGGTAGGTTTTTAAGACCTACGCCCGCTTAGCAAGCGGGTACCTTCGACCACTCGGTCACCTCTCCGGGTTTCCGAAGGGCGAGAACCTAGCCGCGCGGCGTCCACGGTCAAGCGACATCGAGTGGGCGCCTTGGAACCGCCGATTCGGTGGCAATTTCTCGGCATTCCGGGCCGAGTGCCGGCGGCAGGACGGGACGATCGACGCGGGACCGGCGCGCATGGCGCTACAATGGTCTCGCGGGAGGTTCGGATGGCATTCGGCGCTCGGCTCGGTTTGATGCTCGTGCTCGGCTTCGGGGTCGGGTGCGGGCGAAGTGTTCGAAACGCTGAAGACACGGGCGCGGGCGGGTCGAGCGGCAAGGGCTCGGGCGGCACGGGGAGCGGGCGCGGCGGGGTCGGTGGCGCCTCGGGTGCGGGCGCGCGGGGTGGCTCGAGCGGGACCGGTGCTGCGGGTGCGGGCGGCGAGGGCGCTTCGTCGGCGCGGCTCTTTTACGAGACGCTCGGTGCGCTCGTCAGCACGGATCTCGCGGGGGGCGAGCTCGTGGAGCACTGTTTGCAGCCGAACGTTTCGGGGAAGTACGTGCTCGTCGGGCTCGACGGCGACCGCGTGATCTTTTTTTTCCAAAAGGGCGTAAGTCCGTACGACACGGCGATCGTGCGCGTGGCGCTCGACGGCTCGGAGTGCCGCACGGTTTTCGAGGGGCCGATTACTTCCGCCATCTCGCCGTTCATCGGAGGGCGCATCGTGTTTTCGGTGCCGCCGGTTGCCGCGACCGCCGAGCTCGAGCTGCCGGAGCCGCCACAGCGCATCCCTCTTGCGGCGTCGGGGCTCGCAAGCATTCGAACCACCGGCGAAGACTACACGCTGCTCGCTCCTCGGGGCGTTAGGTTCGTGAGCACGGAGGGCGAGCGCGTGGTGTTCGGGACGACGGAAACGATCCCGGAGGCTTTCAGTATTCTTCCCGACGGGACGGAGCGAACGAGTCTCATGCCGGACGCGGGATCCCAGTCGATCGCGTTCGTGCGCGACGGGCGCGCCATCGTCAACGTGAGCGGCGACGTGTACACCGTCAACGAAGACGGCAGCGACTTCTTCGCGGTGTCGGCCGGACCGGAGCTCGATCACGCCGCCGGGCTCGCCGGCGAGTTCTTGATCCTCGGGCGCACGTCGAGCAGCGGTTCGTTGCCCGGCACGGATCTCTATGCGGTCGGGATGGACGGCGCGGGGCTCGTGCCTCTCGCCACGAACCCGGAGTCGGAAAGTTTCGCGGGAGCCAGCGGAGAGCGCGTCATTTTCACGCGCGGCACGGCGGGCGGGAGCGATCTCTACTCGGTGCTCGTCGACGGCACCGATGTCCGGACGCTCGCGGCCTCTCCCGAAGCGCACGAGTACCTCGTCGCTTTCGCGGACGAACGCGCCTTGTTCGCGAGCGTGACGAGCGTGGGTGGTGCGGGGCGCCTCGCGTTCATCTCTTCCGAGCTCGATGGCGGCGATCCGGTCGTTCTGCACGACGACGCGATCTCGCTGCCCGCCGTCGTCGACGGTCGCGCCGTGGTCATGGTCCGCGCGAACGACTACGATCTCGTGAGCGTTCCGCTGGTGGGCGGCGCGCCGACGTTTCTTGCCGATTCTCGGTATCAGGATTGGCTCGTCGGGCGGCTCGGCTCGAGCCTGATCGTTCATGCGGGGTCGCTCGGCGAAGCCGGGGTCGTCAGCCGGGTGACCGCGGACGGGTCGGTTCGCAGCGAGCTCATGCCCTCGGCGCTTTACGTCGGAGCCGTTACGGAAGCGTGCGGCGCCGTACCGGCGGGAGACTACGGGCTCGCGCTCTGTCGCGACGACTGAGACCGAGATACAACGCCCGGCCGATGCCGAACGGCGGTCTACGTAGGCTCGCACACGCGCTCTTACCCGTGCTCGGCCTCGCGTGCGCCCGCGCGCCCGCGGAGCCCGGACCGTCGCCGCCCGAGTCCCAGCTTGCCGCTCCACCCGCGGTCGCAGCGGCCGAACCCGAACCGCAAGCTGCGGCGGACGAGCGCGAAGGGCTCGTCGAGGAACCGGCCAACGGCGTTCCCGGCGCCGACGTGCCGCCGGAAGACGCGGGCGCGCCCGCGCTCGAACACGCGTTCCAAGAGCCACTTCCGCCGCGCGACCTCGCGCGCGACGCACCCGCCGTACGCGCCGCGAATCTCTCGCCGTCGGCGTGTCTCGCCGAGCTCCGCAAGCGAAACCTTCCATTCGTGCGCGACACGGGCGCGGCGCCGGGTGTCGCTGCCCCGGTGCGCATGACGGGGCCGCTTCGCGGCGTGCGCTTCGTCGCGCCGGGCAAGAAGAGCGTGTACGGCAAGCTCGACTGCCGTCTCGCGCTCGCGCTCGACGAGCTCGTGACCGTGCTCGAGCGACACGGCGTCGTCGCCGTGCGCGTCGACAACCTGTACCGGCCGAAGGCGCGCCTACCCGGACGACGGACGGCGAGCCAGCACCGCTACGGCCTCGCCGCCGACATCACGGCGTTCGAGCTCGCGGACGGCAGCGTGCTCTCGATCGAAACGGAGTGGCGGAGCCCGATCGGCAGCGTGCCGTGCGGGCCCGAGGCCAGGCTCGACGACCCGGCGCCACCGGCCGTAGCGCTCCGCAACCTCGTCTGCGACGTGGCGCGGAGCGGGACGTTCCACCACCTGCTCACGCCGAGCTACAACGCGGCGCACCGCGACCACGTGCATTTCGACATCAAGCGCGGCGAGAAGCGCTGGATCATCGAGTGAGGCGCGCGACCGACGCTCAGTAGCCGTAGAACGAGAGGTACGGGCCGTCGGTGCCGACCGACCAGTACACGTACTGCTGCTCCGAAGCCGCGGAGCGCATGAGGTCGAACAGATTGTAAAACTGCGTGCTCGAATACAGGTTCGACAAGTTATTGCAGAGCGAGTAAGTCGCTCCGCTCGAACACACCGTAAAGCCACCCCGATAGGTGCCGGTGCAGCCCGGGCCCGTATAGAAATTGACGTACAGGGTGCCGTACGTTCCGTAGTAGGTGATCTGGCCTGTAAAGCGATCCAGATAGCTCTTTCGGGGATCGTTCGTGACCGAGCAGACGTAGTCGGCACGG
>DASUTR010000644.1:0-8003 GCA_036374535.1 Polyangiaceae bacterium | reverse complement strand
TCGTGCCGAGCACGAGGCGCGCGAACTTGCCGAGCATGTACGCTTTCTCGTTCGTGAGCCCGCCGCCTCCGAAGACACCGAGCGAGTTCGCGCCGTAGCCGTCGATCAAGGTGCGCAGCGAGCTCGCGACGAAATCGATCGCTTCGGGCCACGACGCCGGGGAAAGCTCGTCGTTCGCGGCACGTCGAATCAATGGTGTCATAAGCCTTTCGGGCGAGGAGAGAAGCTCGGCCGACGACCAGCCCTTGCGGCAGAGGCCGCCCCGATTGGTCGGAAAATCCCGCCCGCGCACCTGCCATTCCGCGGAGTGGCGCGTGAGCGTCATGCCGCACTGGAGCGCACAGTAGGGACAGTGCGTCTGCGTTTCCGCGCCGGGCGGCATCACGTTCACGCTGACCGGCACCCGACGAGAGGTAGCGCGCTTCCGTTTTCGACTCCGTGTCCGGAGCGCTTCAGTTGCCGGCCGAGGAACCCACGTCGACTCGCCGGCGGAGACGGATTAGGTCCGAAGCGATGTCCACCCACTCCTCGCTCCACGAGCGGGCCGCGACGGCGCTCACCCGCAGGGGCTTTCTCGCGGCTTCGTCGGCGACGGGGGCCGCCCTCGCCGGATGTTCCGGGACCGTGACGTTTGCGGCTCCGCCGCGGCCCGCGCCGCCGGCGCAAGCGTCCCCGGCGCCCCGAGCTCGGCCGAGCGCGGTCGGTTGGGAAGAAGTCCCGCGGATTCTCGAACGGATCGTGGCTCCGACCTTCCCGGCGCGAGACTTCCGGATCACCGATTTCGGCGCCGTCGCGGGCTCGGACGCGTCGCCGGCGATCGCGTCGGCGATCGAGGCCTGTCGGGCGGCTGGCGGCGGGCGAGTCGTGGTCCCGCCCGGAGAGTTCGTCACCGGCCCGATCGTGCTCGCGAGCAACGTGAACCTCCACGTGAGCGAGGGAGCGACGCTGAAGTTCGTCACCGAGCCGGCGAGGTATCCGCGCGTCTTCACGCGCTGGGAGGGCATCGAGTGCATGAACTATTGCCCGCTCGTCTACGCGTTCGAGCAGACGAACGTCGCCGTGACGGGCAAGGGCACTCTCGACGGCCAGGCCGCGCGCGACAACTGGTGGGCGTGGAAGCTTTCGCATTGGAAAGAGACGGGACAAGACCTGCCCGAAGACGCCCAGCGCCCCGACGCGCGCGCTCTCATCGCCATGGGTGAAAAGGGGGTGCCCGTGGCGGAGCGCGTGTTCGGCGCCGGACACAAGCTCAGGCCGAGCTTCTTTCAGCCGTATCGCTGCAAGAACGTGCTCGTCGAAGGCGTTACCATCGTGCGTTCGCCGATGTGGGAGGTGCACCCCGTTTTGTGCGAGAACGTCACGGTGCGCGACGTGACCATTCGTTCGCACGGACCCAACAACGACGGCTGCGACCCCGAATCGTGTCGTGACGTGTTGATCGAGCGCTGCGTTTTCGACGTGGGCGACGACTGCATCGCCATCAAATCGGGCAAAAATGACGACGGCCGCCGCGTGAACGTCGCGAGCGAAAACATCCTCGTTCGGAACTCGACGTTCGAGGACGGACACGGCGGCGTCGTGCTCGGCAGCGAGTGCTCCGGGCACATTCGGAACGTGTTCGTCGAAAATTGCACGATGGATAGCCCGAACCTCGAGCGCATGTTGCGCTTCAAGAACAACGCCGTTCGCGGTGGGGTTCTCGAGAACGTGTTCGTGCGCAACGTTCGTGTGGGTACCGTGGCCGAAGCGGTACTCACCATCGACCTCTTGTACGAGGAGGGCGCGAACGGCAGGCACGTGCCCGTGGTTCGCAACGTCCGGATCGACTCGGTGACGGCGACCGCGGCGCCGCGGGTCATGTACGTCGTGGCGTTCCCGGGCGCCGTCATCGACGGTATTCGTTTCGCGGATTCGACGTTCACGAACGTCGAATCGACCGAAGTGCTCGCCGTCCCCGGCTCGGTAGAGTTCCACAACGTCGTCATCGAGCCCAGGAACAAGCCGCGAAGCCTGAGCTCGCGACCGGGACCGATGTGAGCGGGGCTTACGAGAGCTTCAGCGTACGGTCGGCGCCGGCACGGGTGCGGGCGGGAGCGCGAGGCCCCGCGTCTTCTTGAAGGGGATCGTGTAGAAGAAGACCGAGTGCTCCTCGTTTTCGCCGCGCGGCTTCATGTCGAGGGCCTGTACGGGCACGAGATCCGTGAAATCGTAGTTGTGCGAAACCACGCGCGAACCGGGAGCGAGCTTTTCGAGCTGAGGTACGAGGCGGTCGTTGAGCTTCGGAAGTAGGTACAGCGTGACGACGCTCGCGGGGGTGAGATCGAGGGTGAAGATGTCTTTCTGCTCGATCGAGACGAGATGCTCGACCTTGTTCTTTTTCACGTTGAGGCGAGCTTCGCTGATGCGCTCGGGATCGATGTCGAAGCCGACGGCGCGGGCGCCGTAACGCTTCGCGGCCGTCACGACGATGCGGCCGTCGCCGCACCCGAGGTCGTAGACCACGTCGTCCTTCTTGACGCGGGCGAGCTCGAGCATCTTGTCGACGATGGGCTGAGGCGTCGGGACGTAGATCACGTCGGGGACACGTTTTTCCGGAGTCTCGGCGCTGCCGGGCGGCGACGAGGCCGCGCTTTCGGGCACACCGATGGTGTCCGGCGCCGTGGTGGCTTCGGGCGCGGGCGGTGCCTCGTTCGCAGGCTCCGGCGCGGTCCGCTCGACCTCCACGCCTGGCGCCGCCGTGCCGCTTGCAGGTTGCATGTGCTCGGAACCGTCATAGGTGGTGCGGCCGATTTGGCTGTCGCGCTCTTCTGAGGCTCTGGAGCAGGCGAGCGCGAGCACGGCGGCGAGCAGCGGGAGCGAGGATCGTAGGTTCATGGTCGTCTCCTTGTCGATTAGGGGATGGTCTCGGCGGGGACGCGGGTCGGAACGGGCCCCGTCCTGCCTTGCCGGCGCGTAAAGTAGAAGGGGATCCCGAGCAGCAGGAATGGGACGCTCAAGAGGACGAGCCGCCCCGCGTAGTCGAGGGATGCGATGAACATCCACGCGCACGTCCCGCAGAAGACGAGCGGCGTCAGGGGAAACAACGGCACACGGAACGGCCGGTCGACGTGGCGATCGCGCACGCGCAGCACGAACACCGATACGCCCGTCATCAGGAAGAAGAACCAGAACACGGGCGCCGTGCAGCGAAGCAGCGTGTCGAAACCGCCGTGCCCCGTCCACGGCGTGCCCGGGACGCCGAGGGCCGCGAACCCTCGATCGATCAGCGAGCGACCCAGGCCGAGCCCCGCGAGCGCGATGAGCAGCACCGCCACGGCCGCCTGAACGAGGAGCGCTCCGGCGGGTTGGCCGCGCCGCGCGTGCCAATTGCCGAGCACCGAGAGCCCCGCGTAGTCCCTGCCCAGGCTCGCATGCACGCGAGCGCCCATGAAGATGATCGCGTTCGCGGCTCCGAGGGCCGAAATCATGACGAGCACCGAGATGGCGGTGCGCCCGACGGGGCCGAAGCTCGTTCCCAAGAGATCCGCTGCGACGGCGCGCGAGGCGCGCACACCCTCGAATCCGAGGCCCGCGAGAAACGCAGCGTTCACGAGCAAGTAGACCAGCGTGACGAGTCCCGTACCCAAGATCAGCGCCCGCGCGATGTGACGTCTCCGGTCGCGCACCTCGGCCGCCACGAAGGCGGCGTCGTTCCAGCCGCCGAACGTGTAGAGCACCAGAACCATCGCGAGTCCGAGCGACGCACCGGACGCGGCGCCGGGCGCTCGATTTTGTGTGCTTGCTGTTTCGTGAGCGCCGCCCGCGAAGAATCCCGCGAGCACTACCGCGGCGAGGCCTGCGACTTTGAGGACGGTCAGGATATTTTGCGTCGTCTTTCCGACCGTCACGCTCGCGAGATTCAGCGCCGTGAGAACGACGACGGCGCCCGCGGCGACGGCCGCGCTCGTTCGTTCGCCGAACGGGAACACGGCGCGCGCGTAGTCCGCGAACACGTACGCCATCATCCCGATGCTCGCCGTGAGGATCAGCGAAAGCTGAGCCCAGGCGAAGAAGAACGCCATTTTGGGGCCGAATGCCCGCGATAGGTACACGTAGTCCCCGCCCGCACGCGGGTACGTGCTCGCAAGCTCGGCGTAGCAACACGCCCCTGCGAGCGAGAGTGCGCCGCCGATCGCCCAACAGGCGAGTCCGAGCCACGGGCCGTCGACGTTCGAGAAGACGAGCGGAGCGGTCTCGAAGATGCCGGCTCCGATGACCACACCGACGATCAGGCTCACCGCGTCGCCGAGTCCGAGCTTTCGTTCGGGCTCACCCTGGTTCGTTCCTTCGTCGTCGGCGGGGGAACGGCGATCGTCGCGCATTTTGCAGCCCGCCTCGCGTGCATTGCCCGTGCCAGGCGAGACGAGGTTCGGCGCGGCCGCGACCGCTCCGGGATGAGGCAACGTGGTCCGTGTGAGGCAAGAGGGCGCCACCACCGCGATCGGATCGGGCGCCCGTGCTCCGCCCGCCGCCGTTCTGGCACGACGCATGCAGCAAGCGCAGGCGACAGGAGAGGCCGACGATGATGCAACGGATTTCGTGGCGTTTACGACGGGTTTTCGAGCTCACGGCGATCGCGGGGCTCGGCGTCGCGTGCGCTCGCGGCACCCGCGCGGAACGGGTCGACACCACCGCTTCGGCGGCGCCCGCCTCGACGCTGCGCGCTCCCGACGTCCCCTACGAACCTTCGCCCGACCACGTGGTTCGAGAAATCGTGCGCATCGCACGGCTCGTGCCGGGCGACGTGCTCTACGATCTCGGTTGTGGTGACGGTCGTATCGTCATCGCGGCGGTACGTGAGCCCGGGGTCCGCGGCGTTTGCGTCGACATCGATCCGCAGCGTATCGCCGAAAGTCGCGAGAACGCGCGCCGCGCGGGCGTGAGCGAGCGCATCGAGTTTCGCACGCAGGATCTCTTCGAGACGGACCTTCGCCCGGCGACCGTCGTCACGCTATTTCTCTGGCCCAAAATCAACTTGAAGCTCCGCCCGAAGCTCTTCGCGGAGCTCACGCCCGGTGCTCGCGTCGTCTCGTACATGCACGACATGGGCGACTGGCAGCCCGACGAATCGGTGCCGGTGCACAGCGGGAAGCGCGAGACGGCCGTCTACCGTTGGAACGTCAAGGAGCGCGCGCCCCGCGACGGCACGCTCTCGGGCCGCTGATGTCGCGCTACTGGCACGTGGCCGCGACGCCGGAATCGACGCGGCCAATGTTCAGGGTCGTGCTGCCCGATTGATCGAACCAGGCCCACACGACGTCGCCGTCGTAGTGCCGGCGGAACGGATCGTCGCGCCGGCCCCACTGAACGGTCGCCGTCACGTCGATGGCCGCCTCGACGAAGACGCCCGCCGCGTCGACGATTGCGAGCTTGTAAGCGTCGCCGTCTCCTTCGACCCAACCGACGAGGTACTGCTCCGCGGCTCCGGCCGGCTGATAGAGCGCGATCGACGAATCCGACTCGTCGATGTCCGTCGTGGTGAGCCACACGACTTGTCCCGGCGAGGCCGTTCCGGCGACGCTGACGAAGCCGATGTCCTGATTCATCGCGTCGGTGTACGAGTCTTGGCCGAGCACCGTCGGAGCCTGGTGGGCGTTGAAGACGACCTTGAAGCCGCTCGGAGACGGCGCGGCGCTGCCGAGCTCGCCGGCGACGCTGCCGTTGCAGCCGGCGGCGACGTCCATGATCTTTTCCCGGCGGTTCAGGTAGATGCCGCCGATGCTCGTCGTGGCGAACGACGAGCCCTCCGTGCCGGGATAACAGTCGGTGACGCAGGCGTTCATGAAGCCGCTCGCGCCGGCGTTGTAGCGGAGCAAGTTGCTCATGCTGTGCGAGCAGCCCCAGCTCCAGCCCGTCGTCTCGGCGCCGCTCGCGGCGTCGACCCATTTCAGCGAGTCTCCCTCGTGTCCCGACAGCGAATGCACGTGATAGTACGCGCCGTAGCGTCCCTGGCCGAACTCGAGACGGCTCTCGCCGATGCCGAAATCGGTCGGGTGATTGTCGTCGTTCACGAGCGGGGTCGTTCCGAGTGCCATGCCCGCCCCGTCGTAGCGGCGAATCGCGATGGTATCGAGCGGCGGCTCCGCGTTGGCCTCGTCGTTCCAGAGCAGCACGCCGAACGCTCCGCCGTCGCCCGCCGCGAGCCCGCGACATTCGAAGCCGGCTTCGGCCACGAGCTCGTCATCGAGCGTGTCGTCCGCGTTCAGGCGCACGACGTGAGCGGTCGGAGCGCTGGCCGTTCCGCTCGTGTAGCAGACGAGCGTTTGACAGCTCGCGAGGGGCGCGGTGAAGACGGGGGCGACGACGAGATCGCGCTGGCGCCAGATGCTCCAATTCCGAACGCCGTCTTTCACGCCGGCCGACACCGTCACGGGCGTCTTTTTCACACGCTCGCCCAGCGTCGACGGAAGTCCGCCGCTCCCCGAAGCGCCGCTCGTTCCGCCGGTCGCGCTCCCGCTCGCTCCGCCGGTTTCGCTTCCGCCGGTCGCGGCGCCGCTCGTTCCGCCGCCGCTCGCGCCTCCGGTCGCCGAGGCGCCGCCGGTGGTGTTCGTTCCCGCGCTCGAGCCGCCCGAACCGCCGCTGCCGCCGGTCGCTCCGCCGCCACCGGTTGCCTCGCTGCCACCGGTCGCTCCGTCACCACCACCGCCGCCGTCGTCGAGCGAGCCGCTGCACGAAAGGAGCAAGAGAGCGGAAAGCGTGCCCAGGGTGAGACGCATGAAACCTCCAAACGGTAGTGTAGGAGAGGCGGCAGCGAGCGCTCGTAGCTCAACGCACCCGCGCCGCGGGCTCTTCGGTGTGTAAAGTCGCGCTCGGACTGGATTCGTGTCCCGCCGGCCCCCGTGGCGGCATCCCGCACCGCCGCCGCCGCGGTCCCCTCAGCTCGCGGCGAGCAGAGGAAGGCGCGTCTTTCCCTGGCTTTCGAGCAGTCGCGCGAGGTCGCCCTTGCACGAGCCGCAGCCCGTTCCGGCTCGCGTCGCGGCCGCGAGCATTTCTACCGACTCGGCGCCGTTCGCGATTTCGGCCACGAGCTCGGCCTCGCTCACCTTGTGACAATTGCAGACGATGCGCTCGGCCGTCGAACCGTTACCCGCGCCCGTGCCGGCGCAGAGCGCTTCGAGCGGGTCGCTCGGCAACGCGTCGTCGCGATCGAACAGCTGAACGAGCGCCGCGGCCGCCGACGTGTGCCCGACGAGCATCGCGCCGATCAGCCGCTCGCCGCGCACGACGAGCTTGCGATACGCGTTCCTCCGCTCTTCGACGACCTGGATCACGTCGTCGGTTTCGAGCGTGGGCTCGGTGCTGCCCATCGACGCCACGTCGATTCCGGCAACCTTGAGCCGGGTGTAGAGCTTCGAACCCCGGTAGCGCGCCTTCGGATTCTTGCCGCTCAGCACGTCGGCGAGCACGGCCGCTTGTTCCCAAACGGGGCCGACGATGCCGTACGTCTTGCCGTGATGCTCGGCGCACTCGCCGAACGCGTACACGCCGGGAACTTCGGTCGCGAGCGTGTCGTTCACGACGATGCCGCGGTTCACGGGCAGGCCCGAGGCGCGCGCGACCTCGATGCGTGGCCGCACGCCGCAGGCGAGCACGATCATGCTCGCGCCGAGCCGCGTGCCGTCGTCGAGCACGACGCCTTCGGGCCGCTCGTCGCCGTACACCGACTCGACGGTGCGGCCCGTGCGCACGAAGATGCCCTGCGCTTCGATCCTGCGCCGCAGCATCTCGCCGCCGACGAGATCGAGCTGCGCGTTCATGAGATGGCCGGAGACTTGGATCACGGTGACGTGGAGGCCGCGATCCGAGAGCGCCTTGGCCGCTTCGAGCCCGAGCAGCCCGCCGCCGACCACGACGGCGGCGTCGCCGGGACGCGCGTGGGCTCGCATGCGCAAACAATCGCCGATGGTGCGATAGACGAAAACGCCCTGCCGGAGCTCGCCGTCCGGTCCGTTCATGCCGTCGAG
>DASUTR010000643.1:0-5910 GCA_036374535.1 Polyangiaceae bacterium | reverse complement strand
AACGGCTCGCCGAAGACGCGCGCCGTCTCGGAGCGGAAGCGAACGACGGCACGGCCGAAACGCTGTTTCGCCTGAACCGCGAGGGGCTGCTCCGAGCGGCCGAGCGCCACGAGGAGCTCATCGCGTGGCAGCCGGCGCTGCGGCAGGCGTTCGAGGGGTACCGGTTTGCATCGGCCTGGCAGCCGCTCGCGTCCGGCCTCGCCCATGCGCATCGCGAGGACGCGGCGCAGGCGGCGCAGTACCTCGGGCTCTTGCCGTTGCGAATGCCGGACAACTTGTACTCGTTGTTCTTCCACGCGGAGGTGACGGCCATAGCGGGAGGCGACGCGCTCGTGGCCGACGTCTACGAGCGCCTTTGCCGAGTGCCCGACGATTACGTCATGCTCGGGATGAGCTACTTCTCGTGGGAGGGGCCACGCTCCCGCTTGCTCGCGCTCCTGCTCGCTCGGCTCGGACGCTTCGACGAAGCGTCCGCCGCATTCGAGGACGCGATGAAGCGCTGTGCGGCGCTCGAGGCAGTGCCGTATCTCGCCCGGACGGAATACGAGTACGGGCGCCTGCTCGGCGCTCGGAACGTGCCCGAACACCGCGAACGCGCCGTCTCACTGCTCCGCTCGGCAGCACAGCGAGCCATGACGCTCGGCATGCCCGGATTGATCCACCTCGCCGAGCGGCGTCTCGCCGAGCTCCCGGGCGCGCCTCGCTCGGGCGCACCGGACGGCCCGCTCGCAAACGATGTGCGAGAGAGCGCCGTGCTCGAGCTGTCGCGCGACGGCGAGTTCTTCGCGCTGTCGTTCGAAGGCGCGACGCTTCGGCTCAGGGATAGCCTCGGGCTGCGCTACCTCGCGCGTCTCGTCCAGTCTGCGGGCACGGACGTTCACGTGCTCGACCTCGTGCGCGAGCGCGGAACCTCCGACGCGAGCGATCTCGCGGACGCGGGCGACGCCGGTGAGCTCCTCGACGACGAGGCGCGCGCTCGTTACGAAAAGCGCCTCCTCGATTTGCGGGAGGCCGAAAGTGAAGCCGACGCGTTCGGCGATCGGGCGAAGGCCGCCCGCGCCCGAGAAGAAATAGCGTTCCTCGCTCAGGAACTCTCCCGCGCCGTCGGCCTCGGCGGGCGCAAACGTCGAGCGGGCGCGGCCGTGGAGCGAGCGCGGAGCGCCGTCCAGCGCCGTATTCGCCACGCGCTCGAGCGCATCGCCGCCCAGGCGCCGGCGCTCGGCGAATTTTTGTCGAAGTCGGTAAGTACCGGAATTAACTGCTCTTTTAGGCCGACACAGCGCTGAGTCGCCGCGGCGGAACGGCCCGTTCCGTCCGAGGTCACGCCTCCCGAGCGGAGGCACCGATGATTCGTTTCCTACTCGGCCTGGGCGCCGCGCTCGCCCTTCTGGTTTCTGGATTCCTCACGCTTTCGAGCCCGGGACGCCTCGAGCTCCCCGCGGCTCCTTCCATGTCAGGCACCTGCCTCGACGCTCGGATCGACGAGCTCCGGCCCGTTACGGCGCTCTGCACGGAGAGCCTGGCGTCGGCGAGGGCTCGATGACCGGCGTCGCGCTCCGCGAGCTCTACGACCGTAAGGCGCGCACGCTTCGACGGCGTCCCGCGCTCGGCGCGACGAGCGCCGGCGTGACGGCGCGGTTGCTCGACGAGCTCGCCTGCGAGGTGCGCTGCGGCACGACGACGCTCGTCTCCGCGCTCGACGTGACCGAGCGCGGCGGCGGCAACGCCGCACCAACGCCCGGCGACTTGATGCGCGCCGCGCTCGGCGCGTGCCTCGCCATGGGCTACCGCATCTGGGCCGCGCGGCTCGATGTCGACTTCGACACGGTCGAAGTCGACGTGACGTGCGATTTCGATCAGCGCGGGCAGCTCGGGCTCGCGGACGACATCCCGGCCGGTTGGCAGCGGATTTCGCTCGAGGTTCGCATCGTGACCGACGCGCCCATCGGCGAGGTGCGCCGCGTCGTCGAGCAGGCCGACCGGTTGAATCCGATGCTCGCCAATCTCTCCTCCGCCATCGCGCGGATCCACACGCTCACCGTTCACCCAAAAACCCAACCGTTCGTTCGTTTGTAAAGGACTCGACCCATGAAATCCAAGCACCTTTTCACCACGCTGCTCGTCACGCTCCTCGGCCTGGTCGGTTTCGCGCGCCTCGCCGCCGCCGAGCCCGCGAGTGTCACCGCTACCAAAGCCGACATCCAGAAGACGCTGGGGTTCACGCCGCAATTCTTCCAAAAGTTTCCCGACGGCATGCTGCCGGGAGCCTGGGAAGAAATGAAATCCCTCCAGCTCAATCCCAATACGGCGCTCGGCGGGCGCACGAAAGAGCTCATCGGGCTCGGCGTCTCCGCTCAGGTCCCTTGCCGCTATTGCATCGTCGCGCACACCGAGTTCGCGAAGCTGAACGGCGCGAGCGAAGCGCAGATCGGCGAAGCCGTCGCGATGGCGGCGATCACCCGCCACTGGAGCACCTTCTTGAACGGTATTCAGACCGACGAGGCTCGCTTTCGCGCCGAAATCGCCAAGTTGCTCGACAACGTGAAGAAGTCGGCGACGAGCAAAGCCCCGGCGCCCGCCCCCGTCGTCGTGGTCGACGGCGCCTCCGCGCTGCGTGAGATCACCGCGCTCTTCGGCTTCACCCCCGAGTTCCTCCAGCGCTTCCCCGACGTGGCGCGCGCCGGCGCCTGGAAGCAGATGCGCGACGTGCAGATGAACCCGAAGAGCGCGCTCTCGGGCAAGGACAAGGAGCTCATCGGTCTCGCCGTCTCGGCCCAGGTGCCCTGCCGCTTCTGCGTCATCGCGCACACCGAATTCGCGAAACTAAACGGCGCGAGCGACGCCGAAATCCGCGAATCGCTGGCGCTCGCGTCGTTCACGCGGAGCATGAGCACGATGCTGAACGGGCTCCAGGTTGACGAAGGCCAGTTCCGCCGTGACGTGGATCGCCTCGTCCGCAATGCCAAGGCCGCTCAGAAGAGCGCTCCGATCGCGAAGCGCTGAGCCCCGTAACCCTCGTTCGAGCCGGAGCGGTTCATTCACCGCTCCGGCTCGTCGCCTTTTGTGCAACCCGCCGGCGGAATCCCCGCCGAGCGGGCACGCGATCGTGTCATAAAGCTGCTCGGTGCCGAGCCCCGCCGAAGCTCCTCGTCTCGGGTTCGCCACGGGCGTGAGCGCGGTCGTCGGTGGGTTCGGAACGCTCGCGCGAACACCGGCGCTCTGGCCGTGGGCGCTCGTTCCCATGCTCGTCTTGCTCGCGCTCGAGGCGGCGTTCGTCACGCTCGCCGTCACCGTGGGCGCGCCGTTTCTCCGCTCGCTCATCCCCGCTGTAGAGAGCGATTGGGGCAATATCGCCGTGGGGGTCCTCGGATACGTGGCCATCGCGGCGCTCGCCGTGGTCGGCTGGTTCATCGCCGTGGCGCTCGCTCCGCCGCTCAGCGCTCCGGCGCTCGAGCACGTCGTGCGGCGCGTCGAAGAGGAGCTCGGCGTTCCGCCGCGGCCGTCCATCGGGTTCTTCCGCGAGCTCGCGTGCGGGTTTCGCGCGCTCGCGGGGGGACTTGCCGTGGGCTTGCCGATCATCGCGGCGCTCTGGCTCGTCGAGCTCGTCGCGCCGCCCGCGGCGATCGTCGCGACGCCGATGAAGTTCGTCGTGAGCTCGCTGCTCGTCGCGTGGGGTCTCTTCGACTACCCGCTGACGCTGCGAGGGGTCGGTTTTCGCGCGCGCTTCGCGCTTCTCGCGGATAACTTCGCGTGCGTTCTCGGTTTCGGGCTCGCGTTCGCGCTCGTCTTCTGGATCCCGTGTTGCGGCGTCGCGTTGCTGCCGGTCGGCGCCGCGGCGGCGACGCGACTCGTGGTGTCCATCGAGCGTAGGGCGACCACGAACGCGTGAACGGGCGCGGCGAGCCGTTTCGGGCGCCCGGGGGTACGTACGGCTGCTACGCTCATGGTCTTGCCGCGACGTCCGCATTTCGCCGCTCGGGCGCTCTCGTTGCTCCTGGCTGCGCTGGCGGCCTGCTCGGAGGACGGTAGCGGCGCGAACGAGGAACGCGCGGACGGCGGGACGAGCCCCGCCGGCACGTCGGGCAGGGGCGGAGTCGACGGAGGCGTCACGGGGACCGGCGGCGCGGGCGGGACGAGCGGCGCCGCCGGCACGCTGAACGGAGGCACGAGCGGAACGAGCGCGGGCTCGCCATCCGGCGGCTCGTCGAGCGGAGGCATATCGAGCGGGGGCACGGATCAGGGCGGTAGCTCGACGGCTGGAGGCGGTCGGGGCGCGACGGGGGGCGCGGGGGCATCCGGCGCCGGAGCAGCGGGAGCATCGGGCAGTGCTTCGGGCTCGAGCGGCGCGTCCGGAGCGGGCGGCAAGGGCGGCTCCGGCTCGGAGCTCGATCCGTTCGGCGTGAAGAAGCTCTACCCGACGCTTTCGGGCGGCAAGGTCTGGAACTCGAAGTGGGACGCGCCCGCGCGCACGTTCACCGGCGAAGATCCGAACGACTCGTGGTTCGACGCCGATCACGGCAACGCGAGCTACCGCGTGCCCGGCGACGGCACGCTCGTCATTACGGGCTCGGTGCCGCGCATGTACATCCACGATCCGGCGCTCGCCGACCAGTGGCGCAACGTCGAGATGACCATGTATTTCCGGCGCGTCGCCGATTCCGGCACGGCGTACGCCGGGCTCACGGGCATCGCGCGCTCGAATCACGGCACGACGGGCGACGAAGACGTCGACAAGTGCGATACGCGCGGACTCGGCGCGCGCATGCGCTACGACGGGCACATCGATTTCGAGAAAGAAACGAACCACCCGAGCTCGACCGCGATCATGAACCGCGCGTACTGGGACGGTCCCATGCCGATGAACACGTGGTTCGGCTACAAGCACGTGGTCTACGACTTGCCGAACGGCAGCGTGAAGCAGGAGCTCTACATCGACGAGACGGACGGCGCTTCCGGCGGCACGTGGACGAAGATTCTCGAGCACGTGGACGCGGGCACCGATTTCGGCGTCGGCGCGAGCGCGTGCGCGAGCGGCATCGATCCGGCCCTGCCGCTCACGGCCGCGCCGACGCGGCCCGGCTCCGAGTCCGGCAAGCCGAACATCACCGTGTACTTTCGTAGCGACAACGTCGGCACGAACGGGCTCGTCTACAAGAAGGGCAGCGTGCGCGAGATCGCGGCGCCTTAGCGAGCGGCTGTTACGGCGCTCGGCCCCGCGACCGCGCGCCGGCGTCACCGAATGGGTGTGACACGAGCCGCTCCGGTCGCGAAAATCCCTAGAAAAACGCGGCGTGCCGTTGCTGTGCCTTGGCCCGGTTCCTGCTCCGGCGGTCGGCACTTCCATGCGATCACCCAGGGCAATGTTCTTGAGCGCGATTGGGGTCGTACTAGCAACGCTCGGAGGGCTCGCGTTGTTCCACCAGTCGGGGCACGCCGCGTCTTCGGCGCCGGCCGTCGCGGTTCCGGTGCCCCTCGCCGCACCTTCGGTGCCCGTCCGCGAAGAGCCGAGCCGACCGCCCGCCGCCGCTTCGAGCGAGCGAGCGCCCACCATGCGCATGCAATTCATGGCGGAGGCAGAAAAACGCGGCGCGAACCTACGCACCGAGGCCGACCTCGATCGCGAGCTCGCCGCGCTCGAGGAGCGCGCGCGAAACCAAGGACAGGTGACCGCGCTCGAGGTCGAGACAGGACTCTTGCTCATCGAGCGCATGCAGCATGCGCTGCCTGCTGGAAAAAACATTCAAAAGCGCGCGGAGTTCACCGCGCGCCTGGAACGAATCTTACTCAAAACCGAACCGTGAATCCCGCGATCAAGGAGCTCTCACCCGATGTCCATTTTTTCCCTTAGGTCTCTCGCCGTTCTCGGTACCGTGCTCGGCATCACCGCCGTCACCAGCGCCGCCCGTGCCG
>DASUTR010000642.1:0-4379 GCA_036374535.1 Polyangiaceae bacterium | reverse complement strand
AAATCCTCGAGCTCGAGGTGGAGGTCGAGCGGCGGCGCGAAAACCCCGGGCGCCTCGCCGACGCGCTCGCCGAGCTCGCAACGCAAGTCGAGCACACGCCCGAGCGCCGCGCCGCGCTGCTCGTCGACGCCGCGCGCGCTTCGCTCGCAGCGGGGGACGCGGTCCGCGCGCTCGAGCGCGCATCGCGCGCGGCTGCCCTCGCGCCCGAGCTCGCCGAAGCGTCGCTGCTCGAAAAGGAGCTCGCGGCCCGCGTGGAAGCGGCGCGTGTCGAGACCCCTTCGTCGCCGAAGCAGCCTCCCGCCGAACCGATCGTCGAGATTCGCGAGGAAACCGCGCCCATCTTTCCGCTCGTGGTGCCGTCGAGCAAGCCGCCCTCGCCGCGGCCCGACCCGCGAGCGGAGCCGACCGACGAATCCGACGGACCGGAATCGCCGCGCATCGACGTGTCGCCGCCGAGCTCGCGGCGCGACATCGTCCCGCCGAGCTCGTCACGTCGGGCCGGCGCGCCCGGAAGCCCGCGTCGCGACGAACCACCGCCGAGCTCACGGCGCGACGCCGCGCCGCCGAGCTCACGGCGCGACGCCGCGCCGCCCACGCGCGAGTCGCCGCGCGCTCCGGGGCCTCGCGCAGCGATGCAGTCGGAATCGGGGCTCTCCGGTACGTTCGCGGCCATCTCGCCGGAGGAAGACGAGCTCTACCAGGCGCTCGCGCAGGGCTCGGTCGACGCTGGCGCGGAGCTCCTCGGCCGGCTCGGCGACGACCCCGATCGCGCGCGCGATCGCGTCTGGGTTTGCCGCCGTCTCGCGATCGCGGCTCCCGGCGACGTGAACGCGCTCGAACGCCTCTACGAGGCCGTGCGCGACGACCGCAACGCCGTCTACGCCGCGTCCATCGCGCACGTGCTCGAGCTCGTGCGTCCGACCGGTATCCTCGCCGAGCCCCCGCCGCTCGCCGACGTGGTCGAGCAATCGGCGGCGGTTCAAAAGGTCATTTTCAAGGAGACGACCAGTCCGGCGATCGAAGCGCTCGGTCTCGTGTGGGAAGGCGCCTCACACCTCTTTCGCCGTGATCCGAGCGCTTACGGCATCACGGGCCTCGAGCGTATCCAGCCGACGGCGCCGACGCCGCTCGCACACGTTTACGCCGGCGCGTCGCGTGTGCTCGGTTTGCCGAAGACGCCGCTCTTCCAGCGCCGCACAGCCGGACCGGTGACGGTCGGCGTCGCGCTCCTCGCGTCGCCCGCCGTCGTGCTCTCGGGCGACGTGGCGCACGAAACGGCCATCCTGCGTTTTCACCTCGGCGCGATGCTGCTCGCGACGCTGCCGGGCGTCGTGCTCTTGTTCGGCACGCCCGAGGCGCAGGCGCGCTCCGTGCTCCGGAGCCTCGGCTTCGCGTTCGGCCCTCCGCACCACGACGTGAGTCAGCTCGGTCCGATCCTGAATCTCGCCGAGCTCTTGTGGGAAGCCATCCCGGCGCGCTCGCAGCGCCGGCTGCGCGAGCTCTGCGACGACGAGTCCGCGCTCCACTACGACACCGCGCTCCTCCACGCGCGCATCGCCGCCCGCCGTGCCGGTCTTTTCACCTGCGGCGATCTCGGCATCGCGCTCCGCGAGGTGTGCGCGGACGAGGGGCTCGACGACCGGCTGGCCAGCGAACCCGGCGGACTCGCCCACCTCGCCGAAGCGAGCCCGTCGGTGAAGAGCTTGTACAACCTCGCCGTGTCCGCCGAATACGCGGAAACCCGCTGGCGAACCCCGCGTTCGGCGCCGCGCAGGGCCCCGTGAGCGCCGCTCCTCTGGACTCCGCCCGACTCCGCGCCCATGGTTTCAGCGCCGTGAAGAGCACCCCCGCGACATGGCTGTCAGGCCTTCGCCGCGCTGCGTTGCCCATCTTTGAGCCGTTCCGGGCTCTGGCACGCCGGTCGCATGGCGCGTGGGGCATGCTGCTCGGATCGCTCGGCTGCGCTGCCACGGCCACGGGCTGTCTCGTCGCCGAAGCGCCCGAGTACGGCCCGCCGCAACAGCGACCGCCGGTCGTCGAGTGGCAGCAGATCAAACCGACACCCGAAAAGGTCGTGCTGCTCAACGAGAGCCTCCTGTCGATGGACATCAACGTCCCGGTTCGTTCGGAGGATGCCGGCGATGATCTCCTCGGCGCCCTCTATCTGGACCTGGATTGGCTGGATCCTGGCCCCGAGTCGTACGTCATCTACAAACCGGTGCCCGCCTCGTCGTTCGATGATCTCGAACGCAGCTGGACGTTCACGTTCGTGCCGGACAACGGAGTCGCGAAGCGCTGCGGTCACTTACTGACGCTGCTCATCATGCACGAATCGAACTTCGACTACGACAAGGTCGCGCCGAAAGCGAACGCGTCGTGGGACGTCGCGTCCGTGTCGTGGCGCCTGAACGTCTATCCCGATGATGCCAATTTCATCGCGATCTGTCCGCCAGAAGGAACGGCGACGCAATGACGCGTTCCCGGCCATTGCTGCTCGCCTTTTTCGTTGCGGGTTGCAGCTTCACGGAGATTCCGCCAGCCCCCGGCTCGGTCGCCGTGAACCAGTGCGAGGAAGATCAAGACTGCGGCAACGGGCGCTGCCGCAACGACATGTGCGTGGCGTCCACGACGAGTCTTTCGACGCTCCTCATCGAGGTGACCCCACCCACGACCGTCGCCGACGTGGGCGGCATGACGTTTTTCACGACCGTCAACGCGCCCCGCGGCAATCTCGAGATTGGCCCCGCAGGCACGGTGACGGCGACGATCACCGCAGAGGTTCCGGCGATGTGCTCGTTCGAAGGCCCAGCGTTGCGCTCGGCCTTCGCGCCGAGCGGCGGAACCATTCCCGCTCGCATTTCGTTCCTGCCGCACGAACGAGCATTCGGCGTCGCGGTACCCACGTACGGGGGCGCGACGGGACCCGGCGACGGCTTCGAAATCGGCGGTCCCTACACGGGGACCATGAGCGTCCCGCCAGGAACGTACGACATGTATATCGAGCCTCGCCCGATACGCATGGCGGGGACGGTGACGATCGGCGAGTGTGACGTTCCTCCGCTGTTCGTTCGCGGTCAGGAAATTTCGGGAAGCCTCGCCCTTGCCGTTGCGCTGCCCAGCCGAAAGACGTTCTCGCTCACGTTGCGGGGCCCGGCGGGTGACAGCAGTCTCACGGATTGGTCCGTGGAGGTCCTCGACGCGGATTCTGGCCGAGTGCTTTCGGCGAAAAGCACGCTTGCGTTCGATCCAACGACATCCGAGTACTCCGCGACCGTCGCCTTCGTGCCTGCGCAGGTCGTGAGCGACGGGCAGCTCAAGGACGATGGGGAGCGTACCGGCAGCGAAATCTTTCGTGTGTCTCCCCCGTCGGGTGTCGTCGCTCCTTCGTTCTTCTTCTCACGCAAGGGCCTTGGAATTTTCAGCGACAACGTCGTGATCGACCTCGCGCCGGCAGGCGGCTTCTTGCCCGGAAGTCCACTGTTACCCCCGAACGCGGCCATCGAGGGCCAGACGACCGAGCTCGACACCGGAACGCCGGTTGCTGCGGCGGTCACGCTCACGGCGACTGGAATAGACGGCGCTTCCAACAACGCCTCGTTCATCACGACCATTCAGGTCGACGAGAACGGAAAGTTTGCAACCTCCGTTCCGCCGGGCACGTACAATGTTCGCGCTACTCCGCCCCCGGCGCTCGGGCTCGCGGCCGCCGACGCTACGTGGGAAGTCCGTTCGACCTTGAGCGCCGGCGAGGTTCAAGCCGGAAAGACCATCGAGCTTTCGAAGGCCCCGTTCGTGTGGGGCGAGGCGTTCGCCAACGGTGGTCCCATCTTCGGTGCGACCGCGATGACCGTCGTTTCCCCTGGAAGCGTCAAGACGGACGTCATCAGGCGAACTCTCGAAGCACCACCCGTCGTACCCCGGACATCCTCGGATCTCATCACCCCCGACGGTGGCTTCGAGGTTCCGGTCGATCCCGGTCTCTACGACTTCTTCGTCCAGCCGGAAGCGCGAGCGCGCTACCCCTGGCTCGTGCTCCCGGCCGTTCAGGTGCCGACCGGCGGCTTGAATCTCGGCCGCCGGCGCGTCTCACCGCCGTTCGTGTACCGCGGCGAGGTGCTCGTCGACGCGACCATGACGCGCGTTCCCGGGGCGCTCATCCGCGCGTACGTGTACGTCACCGCAGCCGGCGAATACACGTCGGATCCCACGGCGTCGGCGGCGGTCGTTCCGGTCGCCGAGACGCGCGCGGACGACAACGGAGCGTTCGAGCTCTTGATTCCAGCTAGCCTGGACAAGCGATGAAGGGCATGGTCTCGCGCGATTGGCGCCGGGGGCTCGCGACCCGAGGGAGTTCCGGACAAACCCCTAGCGGGATGCTC
>DASUTR010000641.1:0-11384 GCA_036374535.1 Polyangiaceae bacterium | reverse complement strand
AAGACGAACGGAACGCGCGTCTTCGATCGATTCAGCATCGTCGAGCTCGACGGCAAACCCATCGGCGCGCCTCGACGGCTCGAGATCCAAGTCGCGGTGATGACGGCGGTGGATCCGCTCATCGGGCGGTGAGCGGCCGTTCGAGCTCTGCCGCTCCACCGCGACCGGCGCTGCCCACCAACGCATCTTTTTCGACTACAGAAGTTCGAGAAACGCAATCAGCGCTTCTCGTTGCTCGGCGTCGAGTAAACCGCGATTTGCCGCGGCTTCCGACGAACCGTGAACCAGCCCTTCCGCGTCGAAGCGAACGGCCCGGAGCAGCTCGGCGAGCGAGCGGGCGCTGCCGTTCGTGAGGTACGGCCGCTTGAGGTAGAGGCGCCGGAGCGACGGCGCGCGCGTCCCCATCGGATCGACGTACGGCACGACGCCCGTCTTCGC
The DNA here is from genome assembly GCA_036374535.1 of Polyangiaceae bacterium. Classification (GTDB taxonomy): domain Bacteria; phylum Myxococcota_A; class Polyangia; order Polyangiales; family Polyangiaceae; genus PMG-095. The sequence continues at coordinate 10,946 of DASUTR010000641.1, read as the reverse complement.
GTACTCGCCGTTCGACCACACGATCGGTCCCTCGCGCGAGAGCACGAGCGTTTCCCAACGTTCGAACGGAACCTCGGTGCCGGCGTCCCGCGCGACGAGCCGCGCGGCATGACAGCCGACGCAGCGCTCGCGAAAAATCTCTGCGCCGAGGCGCTCGGTGTCGTCGAAACGCCGCGGCGCCGGCCGGCGTACGGCGAGCGGGTTCTCTGCGTGCGAGAAGCGCGCCAGAAAAACCAACAGTGCGCGCCGGAGTTCGAGCGGCTCGAGCGCGCCGCTCTCGAGGCCGAGCTCCGCGAGCCACGGAAACCGCGCTGCCGAGAGCGCGAACCACGGGTCGACGGGATTCCCGCGATTCGCCACGCGAAATTCGTTGTCCGAGACCGACGTGAGGTCGGCGTCGTGCGCGCGCGAAAAATGGGGCGCACCGTTGAAGAGCCCGAGCAGCGGGCGCGTGCTCACGCGCACGTCACCGCGCCCGCTGTGGTGGACGCGACCGTCGGTTCCGCCCTCGAAATGACACGTCTCGCACGTGAAGCGACTGCGGCGGCCGGCGCTCGTCACGTCGGGCGCCATCAGCGTGGTGAAAAACAAGGCTTCGCCGAGTCGCTCGGACGCCGATGGCTCCGTCGTCGCCAGAGCGGGCACGCGCACGAGACGCGCACCCGCGCCGTCGAAGCTCACCCAGCCGTCGAAGAGCGGATTGGCGCAAAGCGCGCGACCACTCGCGCTCGCGACGCCCGCGCACCCGGGCAGCACGGGCCGCTCCGAACGGACGCCGAGCGCGCCAGGAGAAAGCTCGTTCCACTCGAGCTCGAGCGCCCGCTCGCTCGCGTAGCCGAGAACCTCGATGCGAACGCCGGTGTCGCTCGCAACTAGCTCGGTGCGCTTGGGCGTGACGACGCCGAGCTCGGAGGTGTTCAGCGCCGCCAGGCGTTCGAGGCGCCGGTCGCCGTCGAGCCGATACAGATAGACGAACGAATCGACGTACCCGAACGCCTTGTCGCGCCGGTCGAGCGGATGATCCTCGACACCGCCTGCCGCGACGTAGAGCGAGCCTCGTTGCTCGAGCAACGAAGCCGCGTAGATCGGCCCGTCGTGCACGATACGCTTGATTTCACGCGCAACGAGCCCGTCCGACGTCCGTTCGTAGAGCGCGACGGAATGGTCGAACAAGCAGACGACGCCCAAGTACCGCTCGGTCGCCGAAAGTCGCACCGGGCCGCCGCACGTCGGGAGCGCGGCCCAGCCCGCGTCACGCGGCGTATCCGAGAGTCGCTGCGCGTAGAGGCGGTCGCCCCAAAAATCGGCGACGACGAGCGCGCGCGGGTCGGCGGCGATCGCACGCAGCGAGCGCGCGCCGGGAATCGTGAGCTCGCCATCCGAGAAGAGGCGCGTCCCCACCCTGCGGTAGCGCGCGACACGCTCTTCGACGTCGCCGACGACGAACAGGCGACCGTCGGGAACGACGCCGAGTGCGTTCGGCGAAAGCGGCGCCGCTCTGCGCGCGAGCTCCTTGGCGTCGCCGTCCAAGAGAACGACGGCGGAGTCGCCGCGCAAGACACCGGCGAACGCGGCTTTTCCGGAGCCGATGTTGCCTTGCTCGGTCTGCGGCAGCGCGACGAGCGCGTACGGGTTCGCGCCGAGCGCTCGACTCGAGGGCGGCAGTCGAGCAAAGTCGGTACGCGCGCGAAGTGCGCTTTCCTCCGCTCGAAGCGCCTCGAGTGCCTGCGCTCGCGCGGCGTCCCGCGTCGACGTATCCGGACGGACACTCGCGGCGGCCGGCGCGAGCGAACGGGACTCGTCCTCGAAGGCGCAACCGGTCAGAGCGGAAACCCAGGCACCCCACACGTAGAGGCCGGCTCGCGAGCGCGCCATCGAGGACAGACGTACGGCGACCTGTTTTTTCACGCAAGACGAGGCGGAGTCGTCACCGCGTCAACGCACTCGAGAGCGCGCGAACTCCGCGGGAACGACCCGATCCTTGCGGGCGGAACGCGAGTGGAGTATCTTGACGTCTCGATGGTTTTCGGCCGCTTTTTCTATTGGTACGACTTTTGGCCCGCGGACTCGCGGCGCTCAGGGTCGACCTTCTAGAAAATCAGCAAAGGTCGAAGACAAGAACCCTGGTCGCCGCAAGCGACCGGGGTTTTTTCGTTTCTAGGGCTCGTCATGCTGCAAACCAAGAACCTTCGCATCCTCGAAACTACCTTGCTCAACGCTCCCGACGTCGTCACGGGCGAAATTCCCCTCACCGAGCGTGCGGCGGAGCTCGTTACGAACGCGCGTCGAGAGGTCGAGTCCGCGATTCACGGCCGCGACCGGCGGTTGCTCGTCATCGTGGGGCCATGCTCGATCCACGACCCGGCCGCCGCGCTCGAATACGCCGCCCGGCTCACGCGCTTGCGCGAGCGCGTCGCGAAGGAGCTCATCGTGGTCATGCGCGTGTACTTCGAGAAGCCGCGCCCCACCGTCGGCTGGAAGGGCCTCATCAACGACCCGCACCTCGACGGGACGTTCGACATCCCCACCGGAATCCGCCGCGCCCGCACGCTGCTTCGCGACATTGCCGAGATGGGCATGCCGGCGGCGACGGAGCTGCTCGACCCGATCATTCCGCAGTACATCGCGGATCTCGTCACGTGGACGGCGATCGGCGCGCGCACGACCGAGAGCCAGACGCATCGTGAGATGGCGAGCGGACTCTCGATGCCCGTAGGCTTCAAGAACGGTACGGACGGCGGACTCTCGGTCGCGGTGAATGCCATGCTGACCGCGTCACGACCCCATAGTTTTCTGGGCATCGACGGGAGCGGCCGCGTGGGGGTGGTCCGCACCGCCGGCAACCCGAACACGCACCTCGTGCTGCGCGGAGGTCACCAGGGCCCGAACTACGCGCCCGACGCCGTGTTCCGCGCCAGCGTGAGCCTGCGGCAAGCCGGCATCAACCCTCGGGTCCTCATCGACGCAAGCCACGACAACAGCGGAAAGAACCACGAACGCCAGCCCGGCGTGCTCACCGAAGTAGGCGGCCAGGTGCGCGGCGGTTCGGAACACGTGCTCGGCGTCATGCTCGAGTCGAACCTCGTCGCCGGCCGCCAAGAGCTGCGCTCGAAGGCCGACCTCGTCTACGGCCAGAGCATCACCGACGCCTGCATCGACTTCCCCACGACCGAACGCGCCCTCCTCGAGCTCGCCAACGACGCCTCAGCCCGCAAACCGCTCGTGGCGTGACGACCACTTTACCCTCGTACGAGTGATTGAACCGCCAAGGCCGCCAAGAGCGGAGGAGATCGCCACCGGATTTTGGGGGGCGACCGTCGTGCGCGACGTTGACCGCACCAGCTCGCGAGGCGCCACGAAGGGGATCGGAGACTCGAACGCCGACCCAATCACAGGCCAACCCTAAATTCCGGTGGCGGCCTCGATCCGCGCTTGGCGGCCTTGGCGGTTCCTCCGATCAGTAGGTGGTGAACGGGAGCGTTAGTTCGTGAGGCGGTGCTCGCGGGTGCCGCCCCTTTCGGGCTGGACGAAGGTTTCGGCGCCGGCGTGGATGGGGTCGGCGCCGATGGTGCCCTCGAGCGATTGGACGTATTCGCGCGAGCTCACGCGTTCGAGCTCCGTGCGCGCGAGGTCGAGGCGCTCTTCGATGCCGAGACGCGAGGCTTCGTCGCGATGGCCGGGGCGCGAGAGGAACTCCTCCAGCGTTCGGACGTGGCGCGTCCAGAGGGCAATGTCGCGCGCCTGCTTGATCGCGAGTCGGCTCCTGTACCAATCGCTGCGAAGCATCGCTTCGCGCGAGAAAAGCGCGCGAACGTCCGGATGTTCGGCGCCTTTCCCTTCGTAGTGCCCGTGGGCCATGATGTGCAGCAGGGCCTTCACCGGGGGACACGCGTCCTCGACGCTGCCGTCCTTGAAATAGGCCTCCGCGACGCGGCGCTGGGCGTCGACGATATTGTCGACGCCGTCGGCGAAGACCCTCGGATCCTGGCGCTCGGGGCGCAGGATCTCCTCGGTGAACACGGAAGAGGGATTGTCGAACACGCGACCGAAGAACGTGTGCACGAACTTCTGCGTGATGCGATAACCGAGCCGGCTCGCCAGCACGCGACGGCCGTCCAAGTCGAAGTCCTCCACCTTCTCGAGGTGTCCTTCGGCGATGAGACGCTCGGGGTCACGCTCCTGGGGAAACAAGCGGCACCAGATTTCGGGCACGAGCAAGCTGATGTCGTGATCGAAGCGGTGGTGCGGCCCGATCCACCCCGCGGCCGAGCTGAACCCCGCGTACCGGGTGAGCAGCATGGAGACGAGAGCGTTGTTGAGATCGGTGGTGGCGCAGAGGGCGTTGAACGGACCCTTCGTGAGCGCCCCCTCGGTGCCGGCGCCCGTCGTGCTCGGTGACTTGCCCGTCACGGAGCAGATGTAGTCCATGAAGAGCTCGGGCAGCTCTTGGTAGTGAATCGGTCCGTAGACGCAGAGCGGAAGGATGGGACCGTCGGGCGGATTGTTGCGGCGCCCGGAGAGGACGCTGATGACGGGGAACACCACTTCCTCGGTCGCCGGGATCTTTCGGTACAGCCGCGCTCCCATGTTCGCGACGTAGCGGTCCCGGGGGCGCGCCGCGTCGGGGCGAACCTGTAGGTAACGCGGATTCTTGCTTGGTTTTCCGCCGACGAGGCGAGGTTTCGCCGAGCACACCGAATACCCGCCGCCCCGTGCCGCGTTCTTCGCGACGTGATTCCTCATGGGTTCGGTGAACTGATCGTGGAACGCCACGTCCTCGACGATTTCCTGCGAATCGGCCGCCGAGAGCGGCTGGAAGTTCGAGCTGAAGAGGCCCGGCGAGGCCATGTCCGCCTCGGTCTGCTTGTCGAAACCCGGGTGGATGGCGTCGTCGGGGCGCTGGAACAGCCGCCACTCGCAATTTTCGGCGATCTTGAGACTCGGGTGTCCGTCGTACTCGCGCGGCAGCCCGAAGAGCACGCTCGCAGGGACGACCGTCGACGCGCTGATGTCGTCTTCCATCTGGACCTTGTCGGCCGCGATGAAGTCTTGCCGGAGCTTGTAGGTGCGCCAGGCGCCGCTCTCCTCGAGGCCGATGCGAAGGTAGCTGCCGACGAGCTTTCGGCCGTCGTACTTGAGCTCGTGACCGGGCGCGCCGTTGATGATGTCGACGGAGAAGTGGCGCTTCCAGTCGTCGCCCCACTCGGACCGATAGAAGCGCTTGACCACGAACACGAGCGCGCGCACGTGTTTCGGAATGCTCTCGATCCAGGCGTTGTATTCGGGCGTGTAGTCGGGACTGGGCGTGAGCAGCTTGATGACGGAGCCGAGCGAGCGCTCGGCCGAGAGGATGGGCCGCGGATTGCCGCCACGAGCGCTCTGAGGAAGCGCGTCGAACGGGTTCTTGCGCAAGATCTCGTCGACCATCGAGAGATCCTCGTCGATGTTCCTGACGAGAATCGGGCCGTAGAGCACGGCGTCGCCGAGGCTCTTCGAGATCTCCGATTTTCCGCCCCCGGAGACCGTGCACGGCTTGTGACAGAAGGTGCCCTCGGCGTTCGTCCCGACGAGCCGCCAGCTCGGCGCCGCCGGATGCTTGGCGAGGCGCACCTTGTAGCCGTTCGGCAGGATGTAGACGCGATCGGGCAGGAGCTTCAGCTTCGCTTCGCTGTCGCCCTTGCGCCAGCGCACGTCTTTCCGCTTCACGTCGAAGTCGGCGTCTTCCGGAACGTAGTGGATCTCCGGGAAGTTCACGTCGGTCGCGTAGCCCGACTCGTGCACGGTCACGCTGTCGCCCAAGAGCTCGAGCGCTTCGGCGAAACGATGATCCGACGCCTGCCGCCCGTCCGCGCTGTACTGATCGCCGAGGCTCACGGTCGAAAACGCGAGGGCCCCGCCCGCGTGCTCCTCTTCGGCAAGGCCGTAGAGGTTTGCGCTGAAGCTGATCTGCGTCTTGACCTCTTTCTTGCAGTAACCAAAATAGTTGTCGGCGAGAATCGTCACCATGACGCCACGCATGCTGCGTGCGGTGATCTTGAAGGGGCTCCCCCCGTTGTAGAGCTCGTCCTCGGAGCTCCAGCACATGCCGTTTTCCCGCTGCTCGGGCGTGGCCTTCTTCACGTGCGGTAGACCGAGATCCTTCTTCTTCAGGCGCGTCAGGTGCGGCGCGAGGATCACGCAGCCCGTGTGTCCGGTCCAATGCTCGACGTCGAGGCCGGCGTCGTTCTCGGGCAGGTGCGGATCGCCCCAGTTACCGAAGATGGATTCGACGAAGTCGAGGTTCGAGACCAACCCGCCGGGCGCGAAGAAACGCACCTCCAGGCGCTTCTTGCCCGAGACCCCCGGTACCGCGGGGCACACGAGCGGCCTGAGCAGGAGGGAGAGCATCGCCTCGACCGGCTCGTCCCAGTTGTCCGTGAACGGCAAGCGCGCGAGGTGTCCGGGCGGGCGCAGCGCTTCGCGCAACATGCGCGCGTACGCCACGAGCGGCACGCCGACCTTGTCGCCCGGGACCGGCAACCCGATCTCGGCGACGTGGAAGACGCCCTGCGTCGTACGGCGGTCGTTCAGCGGGTTGTGGAGCACGCCACCGTCGAGCCGGTAGCTCGACAGGACTTCGTTGTTCCACTTCTCCGAGTCGAGCGGCAGCGACAGCTCGCGAGCGAGACCGTAGCGATCGAGAATCAGCGTTTCGGACGGTAAGCGGACCGGCTGATCGAGCTCGAGCGGAGCGAAAAGGTCATCGAGAAAGTCTTGGATTCTGCGATCGGCGGGGCACAGATATTCCGATAGCAAGCGGCTCTGTTCGCGATATCGGGCGAACAGGTCGCGAGCGAGGTCGAGCACTTCTGCGTCACCGACGAGCTCGGGGACCTGGTTGCCCATCGCCGCGAGCTTGAGAACGATGGAGCGAATCATCGCTCGCCGGTCCGGGACCACGACGGATCCGTTGCCCCTGAGGCCGACTTGTCGCTCGAGATCCATGGGATTTCCTCCTGCCGATCGGTCGGTCAGGGTACATGCGCTCCCCGCCTGCGGCAATCCGAGACACCGGGCTCCGCGCTCGCGTCATCGAAATATTGAGCCCCTCCCGTCAAACGGGGACACGGGCGTCGCACGAAAACGCCATGCGGGGCCATTATGCCTCTCTTGTGTCTCGCCGGGGCGCTCTGCTTTCCGCCTCGTCTCGAGCGTCTCCCGGCGGTTCCCTCCCGGCGCGAAACTTGCTCGATCCCTTGCCGGCAACGTGTCTCGACTCGGAAAGCGGCAACGCATCGCGCACATGCTTCATTCGACGGGTGCGTTGCGGGCGATCCTCGCGCTTCGGGCGAGCGCTCCTCTGCCGTGGCTCAGCATCCTCACGTACCACCGCTTCGCCGATCCTTCCGGCGAGGAGCCGTTCGACGACGGCGTCGCCGACGCGACCGAGGAAGAGTTCGATCGGCAGCTCGCCTACCTGAAGCGGTACTTCCACATGGTCGGCTTCGACGAGCTCCGCGCCTGGACCCTGGGGAAGAAGCTGCCCCCGAACCCGCTCGCCATCACTTTCGACGACGGATACCTCGATTGCTACACGCGCGCTCTTCCCATCCTGAAGCGCCACGACGTCGCGGCGATCTTCTTCGTCGCAACGTCGTTCATCACCGAACGCAGGACTTACTGGTGGGATCGCATCGCCTACGTCATCAAGCAGTCGCGGCGTGATTCCCTGCTCCTCGAGTATCCCTTCCCGTTCGAGATCCGCCTCAGAGGCGATCGCGCGGAGGCCGTCGACGTAGTCTTCAGGCTCATCAAGGATCGGCACCCTATCGACATCGGGCGCTTGCTGGACGAGCTCAGCGCGGCGGCCGACGTCCCCTGGACGCCGGAGCTGGATCACCGAGTGGCCGACCGCCTCATCATGACGTGGGATCACGTGCGGGCGCTGCGGCGGGCCGGCATGGCCGTCCAATCGCACACGCGTACCCACCGCGTCCTCCATCGACTCGGACTGAACGAGCTCCGCGACGAACTCGCGGGCTCGCGCGCCGATCTCGAGCGCGAGCTCGGCGAGCCGGTTCGCGCCGTCGCCTACCCCGTGGGCAAGCCGCTCGTCGGCGACTCGCCGGTGCGAGCGGCGCTCGAGAGCGCCGGCTACGAGCTCGGCTTCAGCAACGGCACGGGCTCGACGCCGCTCTGGGGACAGCGCGATCGCTTCGACATCCGCCGGCAACCGATCGGGCGCAACCTGCCCCCCTCGTACGTGCTCGGCATGCTCGCGGTTCCACCGCTCGCTCCGAGGGCCCGATGGCGCTCCATACCCGGGTGATCGACGACGCGCGGGAGCTCGAGCGCTGGAGCGGCGCGTGGAGCGAGCTCCTTGCCCGCTCGGCGCGGGACGAGCCGGCGCGAAGCCCGCTCTGGGCGGGCGCATGGTGGCGCGCTTTCGGTGCCGACGAAGGACGCAAGCTGCGAGTCGCCCTGTTCTTCGAAGGCGGAGCCCTCGTCGGTGTCGCGCCGCTGCTCCGCCGTAGGAAATGGCACTTCGGTGCGATTCCCTTCGAAAGGCTCGAGCTTCTCGGAACCGGGGAGCCCGAGGCGGACGAAGTGTGCTCCGACCATCTCGGGCTCGTCGCCGAGCGAGGGCAAGAAACTGCAGTCGCACGAGCTTTCGGCGCCGCGCTCGAGCACGGTGCGTTCGGGCGCTGGGACGAGCTCGTCATGCCGGCGCTCGACGCGGACGAACCCGCACTTCACGAGCTCGAGCGCGGGTGCGCGGGCGCCGCCATCAGCGTCGAACGAACGATCACCGGCGCGTGTCCGTACGTGGCGCTTCCCGCGAGCTTCGACGAGTACCTCGCCTCGCTTCGTTCCGAACGTCGCTACCTCGTGAAGCGCTCGCTCCGCGATTTCGAGCGCTGGGCGGGTCGTGACGGCGAGTTTCATCGCGTTCGCGAGCAGAGCGAGCTCGAAACCGGAAGGCGCATTCTGGAAGCGCTGCACCGAGAACGCTGGCTCGCGGCGGGGCGCTCCGGGGTTTTTGCCTCGCCCCGTTTCCGCGCGTTTCATGACGAGTTGATGCCCGCTCTCTTCGACCGTCAGGCGCTCGAGCTGTCGTGGCTCTCGGTGCGCGGGCGACCCATCGCCGCCGCGTACCATTTCGTTTGGGCCGGCAAGGTGCAGTTCTACCAGAGCGGCAGAACGCTCGACGTGCCGAAAGGCATTCGCCCGGGCATCGTCCTCCACGCGCACGCCATTCGACGCGCGATCGAAGCCGGCCATCGCGAATACGACTTTCTCGCGGGAACGTCACAGTACAAGCTCGAGCTCGCGACGAGTTCGCGCTCGGTAGCACGGCTTCGCGCCGTTCATTCGGGGCTCAAAGAGGGCGCGCGCGCTCTCGCCGCGCGCGGCCTCGACGGCATCAAGCGACTGTCGCTCAGCGGCTTCCGACCGCGCCGCCGAAGCGCGACTTGAAGGCTGCGAGCTCGCTCGCGGCCTTCGCGTCTTCCGGGTCGAGCTCGAGCACACGTTCGAGCTCTTTCACCGCTTCCTCGACGCGATTGGCCTGAATGTGCAGACGCGCGAGGTAGTAGTGCAGGCGCGGATTCTTGGGGTACACGCCGATGGCCTTGGTGACGATGCTCGTGATCTGATGAGCTCGAGAGGGATCGGCTTCGGCGCGCATCCACGCCTCTTCGACCTTCTGCTCCATGGCGTGCTCTCTGGCGGCGCTTTCCGCCGCGCCTCCGCCGGCTCGCACGAAGCCCGAGTCTTTGCGCGGGGGCGGCATGCTGCTCGTCGCCGGGTGGAACGGCGGAACGCCGCGCGCCAGAGGTGCAGCGCTCGGCCGAGGCGGAAAGCGGGAGGGCGGAAACGCGCTGGGTACGCTCGGTGAAGGCACCACGATCTCACGCGTGATCCACAACGCGCAAACGGCGGCGATGAGCTCGGCGTTGGGCACGAGGCTACGCTCGCGCAGCCCTTGCACGCCCGTCGGCGAGCGAATCAGCGACTCGAGCACGGCTCGCACCGGGCCGCTCAGCGTGGGCACGATCCGTCGCGCCCGCTCTGCGTCGACCGACAGGTTGACGTGCTCGTGCGGAGCCACGCTGAGCGCGGCGCGTTCGCGCTGCGAGTCGATGAGAAAGCACGCGGCGAGCAGCCCGAGCGGTTCCAGGACTGGCGCCCCGCCCGAGCCCTCGCCGTCCATGGGTGCGACGAACGCGTAACGCACGTCCCCCGAGAGCCCGCACAGCGTTTCGACGCCGCTTGCCGTGAGGGCCTGCCGCGCCGCAACGACGCTCTCCGGCGGTAGAAGCACGAGGCGCGTAACGGCGTCGAACGGAGTGACGCCGTAGTCGGCCGAGTGTTGCTTCGCGAACTCGAGGGTGTCCGGCGGCAGGTAGCGCCCGAGCGCCTGCCATTCGAGCTCCGAGTCCTGGAAGGGACCGCTGACGGACGTGACGGCACCACCGACGAACCGAATGACCGAGGGCGCCTGATCGACCGGCTCGAGTACGAGCGAGCCCGTGAACCGGACGCGGTACGCTCGAGCGAGGAGCTCGGGTACGGAAGTGGTGGAGAGCCGACCCTCACGACCCGACGAATCGCCGCCCGTCGCTGGCTCGCTGGATTTCGCGTTGGGAAGGGACACCGTTTCGACTCGCATCCCCCGACGCCCGCAATGATACGCTTTTCTGCGCGATCGCGCATTCCCGCCCATTTCGCGCGATGGCTCGCGTCGGCGGGGCGCTTCGCCCCGGATTCGGACGAAGCAGTCTTGAAATAATCACACGCCGCCGTGGAATTTCAGCCACGCCAGACGCTCCAGAACCCGCTTGGCGCCGAACCGGTGAGCCCGCGCAGCATCGGACCGCCCGGCGCGCCCTCGCGAACGCGCCGGGCCGGGATCGATAGCGCCGTTACTCTTCGCCGACGGCGGACGAGAGCTCGATCGGCTGCAC
>DASUTR010000640.1:0-2286 GCA_036374535.1 Polyangiaceae bacterium | reverse complement strand
GGCGACACGCCGAACGCCATCACGTTCAACGGAGAAATCTACAACTACCGGGAGCTCCACCCGGAGCTCGAGCGCGCCGGATTTCCGTGTCGGACGCGCTCGGACGTCGAAGTCGTCCTGCACGGGTACCGCGCATGGGGCCCGCGCGCCGTGGAACGCTTCGAGGGGATGTTCGCGTTTTGTCTCCTCGACACCGCGCGCGGACACGCCTGGTTCTGTCGCGATCGCGTGGGCATCAAACCGCTCTATCTCTATCGTCCGCCGAGCGGCGGCTTGGTCTTCGCCAGTGAGGTGCGCGCGCTGCTCGCTGCCGGACCTTCGCTCGTGACCCCGCGACTCAATCGCGCATCCTTGGAGACATTTCTCGCGCAGGGCGCCGTCATGAGCGAGAACGCCATCCTCGAAGGGGCTCGACTGCTCGCCCCCGGTGAGTCACTGCTCTCGGACTTCGAGGGCGCGCCCATTCGTTCGGTTCGATACTGGTCGGTGGCCTTCGGCTCGCCGCTCGGCGAAGACGCTCGTCCGGCCGACGGCTCGCCGGCGGAACCGCATGACCCGGGTCAGGTGGGGTCACGTCCAGCCGTCGTCACGGGTCTCTCCGGCGCGCTCCGCCAGTCGCTGCGGAAACTCCTGCTCGCCGACGTTCCGGTCGGCTTGTTCCTCTCCGCGGGCGTCGACTCCACCGCGCTCGCGACCGTTGCCGCAGAAGTGCACGCAGAGCCGCTCCGGACGCTGGCAGTCGGCTTCGACGTCGCGGCGTCCGACGAAACGGAGGAAGCGGCGCGCACGGCGCGCGAGCTCGGTTCGGTGCACCAGCGCATCGCGCTCTCGGGCGACATGGTGCTCGGCGCGTTCGACGACGTTCTCGCGGCCGTCGACCAACCGACGGTCGACGGCTTCAACACGTACTTCATCTCGCGCGCCGCAAGGCAGGCGGGCCTCACCGTCGCTCTCAGCGGCCTCGGCGGCGACGAGCTCTTCGGAGGCTACGCGAGCTTCCGCGACGTCCCGCGCGCTCTCAAGCTCCTCGAAGCCGCCCGCGCCATCGGCGCCCCGCGCGACGTCCTGTCGTCGTTGGCCGAGCGGGCCGCCGGCCTTCCGGTCCTGCGGACGCGGGCTCGCGCGCTCGCGAAGCTCGGTCGAACGCTGGCGGGCCCCGGCGACTTGGTCTCGCTCTACTTCCTGCGTCGCGAGCTCCTCACGTCGGAACGACGGCGGGCGCTTCACCGCCTCCCGCAGGGCTCCGACGCCGTGTCAGGACTCGAAAGCGAAGCTCTCGAAACCATCCGAAACTCCCACGCCGGCAGAGCGCCGCTCGACCGAATCGCCGCGCTCGAATTCACCATGTACATGCGCCACATGCTCCTCCGCGACGCCGACGTCTTCGGAATGGCGCACGGCCTCGAAATTCGCGTGCCGCTCCTCGAGCACTACGTCGTCTCGCAGGCAGCGCGCGCAGACAGCGCGTGGCGCAGCCCCGATCCTCGGCCGAAACCGTTGCTCGTCGATGCGGTCGGCCCAAACCTTCCGCCACGCGTGTGGCAGGCGAAGAAAAGGGGATTCACCTTCCCGTGGCGTGCCTGGCTCTCCGGCCCCATGCGCGGCCGCGTCGAGGAAGGCTTGCGCTCGCCCGCTCTTCGCGACGGCGGTCTCGACCCGTCCGGCGTGGACACCATCCGAAAGGGCTTTCTGCACGGCGACCGGCGCGTGAGCGAGCTCGAAGTCCTCGCGCTCCTGGTGCTCGAAGCGCAGTTTCGGCTGCATCGACTTTCCGCGTAGAAAACGGCTCGAAGTCTCAGCGGCCGCCCCTATGCAACGGTGGGCTCTCGTCACCCACATGGGTCGTGGCTCCGCCAGTCGGAGTCGCTCGGGGCAGCACAGCTCCGACAACAACGCGCGGCTCGCAAGGTGAACCGGAGATTTACATCCGGTTCATCCTTGTTCGTAGGTCGCCGCAACCTTGCAAACGTCGATTTCCTCGGCTGCGATCGCTATTGCCTACTGCACACGCGCTTTTTCGACGATGCCGGCGTGGAACAGCGCATCGATAATGAACGTCGCGAGTCTATTGGGAGCCGAACCGGCCGTGGTTGGCTCGAACTTGGTCTAAGCACCGGGCTATTTTCGCGCTCCGGGCGGAGGCGTGCCCCTCGGGCGCGGGCGAGGGGGTCGGTTCGCAAGCTGATCGCTTTGAGCGGGCGCGACCTCTTCCGCCGGGAACCCTTTCACGACCCCGAAATGCGCCCCCTCCTGCACCGGAAGGTGGCCCCACCGCGCTTCCACCGT
>DASUTR010000639.1:0-30525 GCA_036374535.1 Polyangiaceae bacterium | reverse complement strand
GGCGACGGTGCCGTTGCGGATCCGAGGCGGCTGCTTGGTCAGGTGTTCGCCGTCCTGCCAGATCCAGTGGGTATCCAGGGCGGTGATCTCGCCCGGGGCGGCGGCGCCGGCGCCGCCCCGCGCCGTCGGCGCCGCCGGTGTCGTCGCCGGTCCCGCTCCCGAGCGCGAACGCCGACCCGGTTCCCGAGGCCGTCGCCAGCTGCACGCTCCGGCTCACCGCCGATCCGCCGGCGGTCGTGAGCATCGAAGGCAACGGGTTCCAGCAGACGAGCTCGACGCCCGTGCGCGGCCTCGCGCTTCGCCCGGGCGCTTATCGCGTCACGTTCCGGAACGAAACCTACGACTCGCCCGTCGCGACGCGCGTCGTGCTCGAGCCGGGCGGCGAGCGCAGCGTTCACGCGGATTTTCGCGCCGCGGAACCCCGCATCACCCAGCGTTGACCGCCGGTTCGTTCACGCGGCGACGAGCGACGGGTTCAGCGGGGCGCCACCTATCGGCAGCCGAATCAAGAAGGTCGTCCCGTTGCCGGGCTCGGTCGAAAAGCTCAGCTGCCCTCGGTGCTTTTCGACGATGACCGAGCGGGCGATCGCGAGGCCCTGGCCCGTGCCCCTGCCGACCGGTTTCGTCGTGAAGAAGGGCTCGAAGACGCGGTCCTGAATGGCGTCCGGGATGCCGGCGCCCGTGTCGCGAATCGCGATCAGGGCGTCGTTGCCGTCGCGCCACGTCTTGATCAGGAGCCTGCCGCGTTCGTTCGTGCCTTCGACGACGTCGCCGATGGCGTGCGCCGCGTTGACGATCATGTTCAGGAACGCCTGATTCAAGTCGCCGATGTGGCAGACGACCGGCGGCAGCTCTTCGAAGTCGGTCTCCAGGTCCGCGACGTACTTGTACTCGTTGCGCGCGATGACGAGCGTCGCCTCGATGGCGCGATTCAGATCTACGGGCCCCATTTCCCTGCGGTCGGGATGCGCGAACTCCTTCATCGAGCGTACGATCGTCGTGACGCGTGAAAGGCCCTCGGCGGCTCGGTCGAACGCCTTCGGCACGTTCGCGACGACGTACGGCAGGTCCGCCTCCTCCTCCGCCGCCCGAGCCGCGATCGCTGCTTCGAGCGCCGGGGCCCCGGACATGACCGCTTCTTCGACGGCGCGCAGCCGCTCGACGACACCCATGAGGTCGTTCGTGGCGTCGCGCAGGAATTGAATGCTATCGCCGACGAACTGGACCGGCGTGTTGATCTCGTGAGCGACTCCGGCCGCGAGCCGGCCGACGGCTTCGAGCTTCTGAGCCTGGCGCAAGTCCTGCTCGACGCGTTCGCGCACGTCGCTCTCGCGCTTCAGCTTTTCGTGCGCTTCGGCGAGCTCGCGGTGCGAGCGTTCGATCTCCGCGCGCTGCCGATCGCTCCAGAACAGCATGTCGCCGATGATCGCGAAGCGCAGGCGCGAGACTTCGGAGGCGAACACGGCGAGGACGGTGAAGAGCGCCGGCGCGTGCCACGACACGCCGTCGTAGAGCGCCAACCCGTTTTGCGCGACGCAGAAACCGATGAGCGTCCACTTGGCGGCGCGGCGATCGAGGTGGTCGAAGGCGAGCGCGACGAAGGGCAGCCAGAGCCACACGGGAAGCGGCCAGCCCGAGATGCGATTGACGACGAGGCACGTGCTGATGTTCACGAGCGCGCGCAAAACCTCGGCGGGGGGGCCCTTCTTCGGCAGCCACACCAGGTTGAACCAGGTGTTGAAACCGACGACGGCGAGCTGGATGCCCCCGACGAGCACGAGCTTTTTCGTGTCTCCCCAGATCGAGATCAGCGTGAGGGCCACGATCGACGTGGCCCCGATGGCGGTCAGCGCGGACAGCCGGCGGTTGACCTCGGCGTAACGGTTCTCGCTGATGGGCTTCGGCGTTCCGCCCGTCGTCATGGGCTCCGGGGCCCAGGAAGCCGGCCGCATCGACACGGGGAGTTTCTGAGAATCCATCGCCGTCTCGATGAACGGCTCGGTGCGCCGTCGCTTGAGCCGCACACACCCGCTCACGAAGTCGTGAAATCCCTCACTCGAGCTTCGCCCCCGCGAGCTGTCCCGTGCGGCGCAACGCTTCGTACAGCGCAATCGCGACGGCGTTCGCGAGATTGTGCGAGCGCACGGCGCCGAGCATCGGAATGCCGACCGTGTGCTCGCGGCGTTCTTCGAGCAACGCACGCGGCAAGCCGGCGCTCTCTTTGCCGAAAACGAGCGCGTCGCCGGGCTCGAAGGAAACATCGAGGTAGCTCGACGTGGCGTGACCGCTGAAGAACCACGAGCGCGAGCGGTTCTCGGTGGCGCGCGCGATGTCCCACTCCGCGTCGGCGAGCGTTTCGTGACGGCGCACGTCGACGAGGTGCCAGTAGTCGAGCCCCGCGCGTCTCACGGCGTGCTCGTCGATGCGAAATCCGAGCGGACCGACCAAATGCAGCGGCGAGCCCGTGCCCGCGCAAAGTCGCGCGACGTTGCCCGTGTTCGGCGGGATCTCGGGCTCGATCAAGATTACGTGGAACGGCCGCTCGGGAGCCGGGGCTCGAAAGCGCGGGAGAGCATCCGATTGCGTCGCCATGGCTTCGGAATAGCCGAAACCGGCCTTGACGCCGATCCCGGCCGGCAAGTAGCCTCGCTCGTCGGTTCCGAGCCTCGGACGATGAGAGCCCGTCTCGCGCTTGCCCTGGCCTTTGGCCTCGTTCCACTCCTCGGGTCGCGTGAAGGGGCGGCGGAGCCTATGGACCCGGCGCTCGAACGGCTCGTGCTGAAGCCGGGCAGGAACGCGGAAGGCGACCAGCTCAGGCCTTGCAACAACAGCGACCCGAGCGTGGCGCGGGGACCCTACGGGTCGTACGACCCGAACGCCGATCTCATCAGCCCGGAGGAGTTCGAAGCGACCGGTCGCTTTCCGGCGTGCATGCCGGACAATCGCGCGTTCAAGCGGCTCATCAATCAGTACGCCTTCGCGCTCGCGCCGACGGCCATGCACTCGGCGCGAACGACCGGCTTCGGCGGGTTCCACCTGTCGATCGAAGCGAACTACACGACCATCTCGAACGAGTCGGATTACTGGCGCAAGGGCACGCAGGGCACGCGCGACGCGATCACGAACGAAGCCTCCATCGAAAACACGAGCCCTCCCGGCGTGCTCCAGCTCTACTCGCTGAAGTTCCGCAAGGGGTTCGGGTTCGGCTTCGAAGTAACGGGCGCCGTCGGCTTCATGCCGCAGACGAGCATCGTTTCGGGCGGCGCGGACGTGCGTATTTCGCTCCTCGAAGGGTTTCGGAAGGGTATCGGCGGCATTCTGCCGGACATCGCCGTCGGCTCCGGCGTCCGCACCATCACCGGAACACCGCAGTTTCAACTCACGACGATGGGCCTCGACGGGCAAATCTCGAAGCCCTTCCCGCTCGGCGACTCGTCGGTGCTGATGCCGTGGGTCGGCTACCAGTACCTCTTCATCTGGGGTGATTCCGGGCTCATCGATCTCACGCCCGGGACGGACGCCATCGGTTATTGCAACTACGCAGGCAACGCCGTTCCGCCGTATCAAAAAGAGGTCACGAATTCGGACGGCGATCCGGACGGCGTATACGACGGCAGCCCCGTGTGCGCGGGCGGGCAACCCTACGACTTCAACAACAACGTCGTCTTCGACCCCGTGCGCCTGCGCCGCCATCGCCTGCTCGCCGGCGCGAACTACCGCTACGAGATGGTGATGGTCGGCGCGCAACTCATCATGGACCTCGTGCCCCCCGCCGACGCGCAAACCAACGCCGAAGACAAAGCCGACCTCGAAGGCGAAGCCCGCCAGTACAGCTTCGTCTTCGAGCTCGGCGCGATGTTCTAGCTGCACTCCTTTTACGGATCGGAGTGAACCGCCAAGGCGCGGAGAGCGGATCGAGGCCGCCACCGGAATTTGTGGGTTTGAGGCGGTCTCCTCCGCTCTTTTCGTCTTGGCGGTTCCTCCGAACTCGTACGGGGAGCTCAGCGAGAAGCGAGGACGACGATGACGGCGAGCGCGATGAGGCTCAGGGCGCCGAGGGTGGCGGTGAGGCGGGCGGCGTGGCGCGAGGCGGCGCGGGCGCGCACTGGGTCGAGGCCGTGGAAGCCCCCGAGGTACGCGCGCGTCGCGAGCGCCGGCGTCGTGAGCGCGGCGCCGAAGGCGCGAGCGGCGGCGGTGGGACCGTCACCGAGCGCGACGAGGAGCAGGCCGAGCGGCAGCGTGACGAGATCCCACCCGCAGGCGTAGAGCCCGAAGCGAACGCCGCGCCCGCGCTTCTTCGAGCCCGCACGGCGGGCGGCGCGATCGATGGCGGCGCCGTGGAGCACGTGCAAGACGACCATGAGCACGACGAGCGAGGGGCCGGCGAGCGTCGCCGCTCGCACGAGGAAACCCTGCACCGCGGGATCGCGCAGGGCGACTTTCACCATGTCGGGCGCGAGCAAACCGAACCCGACGAAGAGCGGCGCGAGGCCGGCCACGGCGAGCGCTTCGGCGAGGATGCCGAAGGTGAGCGGGGCGCGGAGGTCCCCATCGGGCAGGCCGGAGAAAAACTCCCGGGGCGAGAGCGTGGCCAGGCGCGCCGTGGACCAGAGCCGTGACAGGACGGACAGGCCCGGTCGCTCCCAAGGCACGATGGCGACGACGCCGGACGCATGGGTCGGTTCGTCGAGCGCGAGGCACCCGGGGCAGTCGGGTTGGCCGCACGCCGCGCAGACGACCGCAGCCGGAACGTCGGAGAGCTCCAGCAGGGCGTGATCCGGCGTCGCGCGTTCCGCGAGCGCCGGCTCGCGCGTCTCGTCCGGGTCGGACGCTCGGCGAGCCCGCTGCATCCGTAAACGGGTAGCACATCCGGCCGACCCGGGCATGCGTGGCCCCTCTCGCACGCCGTGCCGGGAGAGGCGCGCGTGACATTTTCTAGTGGAGAATTCTCTTATCGCTCGATTCGCGCTCCGAGACCTCGGTCGCGAGCGGCGGAAGGGCCCCTCCGAAGCGCACGGCGACGACCGTGGCAGCGAGACTCACGAGCCCCGACGCGTAGATGCCCCAGACCCAGTGAAGCTCGACGGGCAATCGCCCGCCGCGCGGCGGCAGCGCCACCAACATGCCCACTTCGAACAGCGTGAGCGCAGCGAGCATCGCCGAGATCGGCCGCGCTCCGAGCATCGACCGGATCGTCCGGCGCGACCAAGCGAGCGGAATCAGCACGAGAAATCCCGTGGCGCCGCCCCAGAGCCAGCCCGCTCGCCCCCGCGCGAGATCGTAGCCGCTTCGCACCACGTCTTCGGGCATTTCGAGCGAGACCCACGGCGCGAAGAAGAGCGCGAGCCCCAGGGCCGAAAGCCCGAGCAGCGCGCCGCGCCCGCGCCCGAAATCGTTCCAGGCGCGGCGCTCGTCCTCCGGCAACACGGGCGGCGCCGCTTCGCCGAGCTCGTCGGCTTCGCTCTCCGTTTCGGTCGAGCGCGGCAGCCGCTCGAAAGGCACGAGCTTCACCCCGCAAACGGCGCATGCCGTGCCTTCGCCGCGCCGGTAAAGCGTGCGACAGAACGGACAGGCGAGGAGCGCCGCCATCGTGGAATGATACTCTAACTCCGAGATTCTCTCGGTTGCCATGGCCGACTCCGAAGGACCGCTCGAGCTCGTCGCCCGTCTCACGGGATTATCGGCCGACTCGCCTCGCTTTCTCGAGGCGCTCACCCACCCGAGTCTCGCCAACGAACGGCGTGACGTACGGGACAATCAGTGGCTCGAGTTTCTCGGCGACAGCATCCTCGGGTTTTGCGCGAGCGAGTTTCTCTGCCAGCGCTTTCCGGACGCCGACGAAGGGGCGCTCACGCGCATGCGCGCCCAGCTCGTGAACGCCGAAGCCCTCGCTGCCTGGGCGCGCTCGGTCGGGCTCGCGGGGGCCCTCCGCGTGGGGCGCGGCGCGAACACGGCCGGACTGCGGGAGGGAACGAACGTGCTCGCCGATGCGGTCGAGGCTTTGATTGCCGCAGCGTATCTGGATGCCGGTCTCGAGCGCGCGAAGAGCCTGAGCACGCTCGTCGTCGAGCACGGTCTTTCGAGCGTGGGCGTCGTCGCGGCTCGCGATCCGAAGAGCGAGCTCCAGGAGCGGGTGCAGGCACTCGGGCAGCGAGCGCCGAGCTACGAGCTCGTCGAGGAGACCGGGCCGGCGCACCAGCGGTGGTTTCGGGTCCGGGTGGTCGGCGCCGAGCGCACGCTCGGGGAGGGCGAAGGGCGCTCGAAACGCGCCGCAGAACAGGCCGCCGCAGCTTCCGCATTGCGCACCCTCGAACCCGCGCTAACCCCGATGCCCCCTCCCGAGAGCGAACCATGACTCGTGCCGCCTCGTTTTTCCTCGGCCGCCGCGCCTTCGCGTCGGCGGTCGCCGCCCTCTTGCTCGTCATTGCCGTTCCGGCTTTTGCGGGCTCTTACCTGAACCGCGCCGTCCTCTTGCTGTCAGGGGGCTCTCGAGAGGCGGCCTACCTGCGGGCGCACCTCGGCGACAAGGAGCTCGCTCGCGTGACGTACCGCCTCGCGGACGCACGCCTTCTGGCCGCGCGCAGCATGACCGTACCGAAGGAAGTCGAAAACGCCCACCCGCATCTCCTGCTCGTGCTCGAGCACTATTCGGTCGCCGCCGAAGCAGCGACGCTCGGCGACACCGAGCGCTTCGCCCAGTTCCATCTGCGCGCGCTCGACGAGGAGCGTGCGTTCAAGGTGGTGCTGAAGCAGCTCGGTTGGGTGCTGCCGGAAGCGAAGTGAGCGCTCGCCGTCGGGCGCTACTTCGGCTCGTCGGGTTCCGGTCGCGGCGCCTTGAGAGCGCCTCCGTCGCGGCGCCGCCTCGCGCCGCCGTCGCGTAACATCTCGCGGCGCGAGGGCGCGGTCTGTTCGACCTCGATGTGCTCGAGCAGCTCGGGGTGCGACTCCTTGACCTGCTCGGTCTTGAGGCGCTTCAAGAGCTCCTGGCGGCCGGTCTCGATGCGCCGTCGTTCGAGCAGCTGGCGGATGGAATCCGATTCGTCCTCGAGCGTGCGCTTCGTCGCTTCGATCGAGCCCCTGCGCCAGAGCACGGAGTAATGATCACCCTCTTTGAGGGGCGTCGGCACGACGGTGCCGTCCGGAACCTTGTCGACCGCGGCGTATACCGCGGGATCGACCTGCACGCGCGGGACGTCCGTCGTGCCGTCCGGTCGTACGAAGCCGAGGTCGCCGCTGCGCTGGGCCGTCGCCTTGTCGAGCGACCGCTCGCGCGCTTCTTCGCTCCACCGTTTCGGGCCGTCGGCGCCTTTCGCGAGGCCGATGACGGCCTTGGCGGCAGCCTCGTCGGGCACTTGGATGCGCCAGACTTTGATGCGCTTCGGCGTCTCGTAGCGCGCCTTGTTCTCGTCGTAGTACTTCTTGATCTCTTCGGGCGTGATCGGCTGGGCCTTGAGCGTGTCCTCGCGGATGCCGCGATCCACCGAGTCGCGGAGCGCCTCACGCACCTTGTCTTGAACGTTGGGTGAAGCGTCGAGCTTCTTCTGGAAGGCTTCTTCGCCGAAGAGCATTTCGGGCACGAGCACCTCCGCGACGAACCGCTTCTTCTGGTCCTCCGGCGTCGAGCCGTATCGCGCGAGCTGGTAGCTCGGCAGCGCGGCGAGCCGTCGAGCGACATCGGCCTGTGTCATCGAGGCGGAGCCCACGCGGACGATGACGGGTGAGGCGTCGGCCGCGAGCGCGGTCGAAAGAGAGCACGTGAACGCAACGAAAAGTCCGAAGGTGCGTCGAGATGCCATGAGCCGGCTTCTAACACGACCGGACGACCACGCGTACAGGCGCTCGGGGGCGCGCCGGGAGTCCTCGCCGAGCCCTGCCGAACGGCGGACACGGGAGCCGCGTTCCCGGCTCTGCCGCTCAGCTCGCCCGGAGCTCGGTTTCGTCGTCGACGGAGTCCAGGCTCCCGTCGTGCGCGGCGTCCGGCGCCGCGTCGCCGGGAATCAAGCGCTCCTCCCGCGGCTCGATGCCGAGCGCGCGCAGCCGTCGCCGCGTGAACAGGAGGGCCCGACGTCCGATGTCGATGCCGATGCCGCGGCGCCCCGTGCGGGCGCACACGGCGAGCGTCGTGCCGCTGCCGAGGTACGGATCGACCACGAGGTCGCCGGGTTCCGTGCACGCGCTCACGACGCGGTCGAGCAGCGCTTCGGGCTTCTGCGTCGGGTAACCCGTGCGCTCCTTCGCGACGGGCGCGACGATACCGATGTCCCACACGTCGCCCATCGGCGTGCCGGGCGTCGGTTCCGCCGTGGAGCTCGAGCGCAGGCGGCGCCCCGAGCGGTCGGTCACGGCGCGCTGCTTCCGATCGCCCCAAGTCGCGAGCGTCGACGGCGCGAGAGGCTCGTAGAGCTGCCGAAAGCGCGGCTCGGCCTTCGGGTCGCGCACGTAGCGCAGGAGCACGTCGTGGACGCGCTGGAAGTTCTTCGTCTTCGAGGGCCAGCGACGGTAACGCCACACGATCTCGCTCGCGAAGCACTCCGGGCCGAAGATCTCGTCGCACAGCACCTTCGAGTAATGGCTCGTCTTCGGATCGACGTGGAGCACGAGGCAACCCTCGGGGAGCAGGAGCTCGCGCGCCGCCGCCACGCGCTCGACGAGCGCCGCGAGGTAGGCGTCGAGGCTCTCCCAGCGGTCGTCGAAGGCCTTGTGCAAGGTCCGCTCGATGCCGGCGGCGCTCCGCCGCCGCTCGACCAGCGTGTGTTCGCGGCCGGTGAAGAACGGCGGGTCGAGGTAGACGAGGGCCGCCTTCACGCCCCGGTCGCCGAGCGCCTGGAGGGCTCCGAGGTTGTCGCCCCGGACGAGGGTCATCCGCTCGTCGCCCGAACGCACGGATTCGAGCTCACAGGGCTCGCGAACGCAGTTTTGCGCACGGCCGGGCCATACCAGTCGCACGCTCGAGAACCGGTCCGCCATCGTCGGCGAAATCGTACCGAGGGGGGGTCGCGCGAGGCCAAGTTTCCGGGTAACGACTGGTTCGAGATGGCCGAACGCATCTTCTCGGGAATGCAACCGACGGGGGCCCTCCACGTCGGAAATTGGCTCGGCGCGCTGCGGAACTGGGTGAAGCTCCTCGACAAGCCCACGCGTCCCGATGCGCTCTTCGCGGTGGTGGACGCCCACGCCGTCACCGTCGAGTACGACGCGAAGGAGATGCCGAGCCGTATCTTCGAGACCGCGCTCACGTACATCGCGGTCGGCCTCGATCCGGAACGGTGCACGATCTTCGTGCAAAGCGACGTTGCCGAGCACGCCGAGCTCGCGTGGTACCTCGGCAGCGTCACGCCGATGGGCGATTTGAATCGCATGACGCAGTTCAAGGAAAAGAGCGAGGAGCACCGGCAGAACGTCAACGCCGGGCTCTTCACGTATCCGATCCTGATGGCGGCCGACGTGTTGCTTTACAAGGCGACGACGATTCCCGTCGGCGACGATCAGGTGCAGCACCTCGAGCTCGCGCGGGAAATCGCTCGCCGCTTCAACTCCCGCTTCGGCGAGATCTTTCCGGAGCCGAATCCGGTGCTCAGCACGACGCCCCGCATCATGGGGCTCGACGGCAAAACGAAGATGAGCAAGACGCGCGGCAACACCATCGACATTTTCGATCCGCCCGCCGTCATCGAGAAGAAGCTCAAGACCGCGTTCACCGACCCGCAGAAGCTCCGAAAGGGCGATCCCGGCCGCCCGGAGATCTGCAACGTCTACACGATGCACACCGCGCTCTCGGGCGCCGACGCCGTGCGCGACGTCGAGCAGGGGTGCCGCTCCGGAGCGCTCGGCTGCGGCGAGTGCAAGCTCAGGCTCAAGGACGCGATGGTCAAGGAGCTCGAACCCGTGCAGGCCCGCGGCGCGGAGCTCCGCAAGGAGCCGAAGCGCGTGCTCGAAGTGCTCGCGCACGGTAACGAACGCGCGCGTGCTCTCGCGGGCGCAACGATGCGCGAGGTGCGCTCCGCGATGGGCCTCGGCGCCGGCTCGCCATGAGCGTGCGCGGCCTCGCGATGGTGCTCGTCGCGAGCGCTGCGCTCGTTTGCGGGGCGTGCGAAAACGATCAGGGCGACGCCGGTCCCGAAGCCGTCGTCGAGGAGTTCGTCGACCGCATGCAGCGTGTTCACGGCGACCCCAAAGCCGCGCGCGCCGCGTACGATCTGCTCTGGGGCGAGGCGAAGCGAGGTCTCGCCGAACGCGCGAAGCGCGCCGGCGCGGTCGCCGGTCGCGACGTCGCGCCCGACTCCATGATCGCTCCGACGCGTTTTTCGCTGAGCTTCGTCCCGCGCCGCTACACCGCGCGCATCGACGGCGACTGGGCCGTCGTGAGCATCACCGGCGAAGTCGCTTCGCAGTACCACGAAGTAAAATGCGTCCGCGAAGACGGCCGCTGGCGCGTCGTCCTCTCCATCCCGCCCCTCCCCCCCATCCAACGCCGCCCCGACGACCCCACCGAACCCCGGGACAAACCGTAGGCGCTCTGAGCCCCTTTACGTTCCAGAGGAACCGCCAAGGCCGCTAAGGTCGCCAAGATTCGCCAAGGGGATTTAGAAGGTTTGGGGGCGCGCGCTTGCGCGTGGCGGCCGCCCTTTCGCGAATGGTGACTGCCTCCAAAACAAGAAAATCTTGGCGAAGCTTGGCGCTCTTGGCGGCCCTTGGCGGTTCCTCCGATCCGCACATGGCCGCACTGGGCGTACAAAACGCGTGCGGCGCGCTTCCTTTCGGGGAGCGCGCCGCGACGACGTTTACGGATGAATCAGTTCGCGAAGAAGATCGCTTCGATCTCGTTGCGCACGTCTTCTTCCGTCTTCTTGCGGGCGATCGCGATCTCTTTCACGATCAGCGTACGCGCGGTGTCGAGCATGCGGCGCTCGCCGAACGAGAGCTGCTTGTTCGCCTTGAGGCGGTAGAGATCGCGCAGCACTTCGGCCACGTCGTAGATGGAGCCGGTCTTGATCTTGTCCATGAACCCGCGATAACGGCGGTTCCAGGTCTGCGTGTCGAAGCCGATCGTGCGCTCCTTCAGGATGTCGAAGATCTCGCGGATCTCCTGCTCGCTGATGACCTGGCGCAGGCCGACCGCGTTCGCGTTCGAAACGGGCACCATGATCTTTCGATCCGTGTCCAAGATCCTGAGGACGTAGAAGCGCTGGCGCTGACCGGCGATGTCCTTCTCGTCGATGCTGATCACCTCCGCCACGCCTTGCGCGGGGTAAACAGCTTTGTCTCCGACCTTGAACTCGACTTCCTGACTCGACTGCATGACGTCTCCTTGTGACGTGAGTCGCGGTGCGCCTTGACGCGCCTCCGACGACTCCGGGAAATCTATTGAAGTGAAGGGTCTTCCCGCCGGTCGCTGCTTGGGCACGCGCACTGAACGGCCGGGGCTGTCATTTCATTCCTGGCGACCAGAGCTTCCTTTATCTCGGGTGTCCTGCCGGTTTCAGGAGGCGCTCTTCGAGGAGCGCTCTCGTTCCCACGGCAGACTTCGCCAGGGGCGGCACTCTAGTCATCCAGATCTAACATGTCAAGAAATTCTGCTTCATTTGCGCGGGATTTCCAGGCAAATCTGCGTGGATTGCGGTGTCCATGGAAAGCCCCGCCAGGGTGTCCCCAAACGGGGCCTGGAGGCTTGAGGAGCCTCAAGTGGTCTACGCGTCTCCTTGGGGCCCTCGAGCACGGCGCTCGCCCTCGCGGCTGACCTTTCACATTTGTCGGATTCTCTCACGCCGGGGGTAGGCGCGCGCGGTGCCTCGTACGCGGCGACGCTCGCCGTTCCGGTGAACTAACTCATCGATACCGCTCGCGCGCCGGCCGTCGGCGCCGCGGCGAGCGCATCGAGACAAGGTCGAACGACCTCACCGAGTCCGTGCAGCCGGATCGCGCGGAGCTCCTCCACGCCGAGGCGTCCGTGGTGGTGCCACGCGTCGTCGGGGCGCGTTTTCGTTCCGCCCGGTTGGCCGTCGCAAGCGAGCGCGGCGCATGCCTCCGCGACCGCGGTACGCAGCGCGAGCACGACGGGCGCCCCGCCGACGCCGATCGCCCATTTCACGGTGCGCCAAGCGAGCTCGGCGTGTCGCGTTTCGTCAAGAAACCCCCGGATCGAGGGACGACCTGGGCTCAGCTAAGCTCTGCGAGCTCTTCGGCGAGGCCCCATCGCACGCCGCGGTCGGAGACGATGAGCTCGGAGGTTTGCGACCAGGTGAGGAAGCGCTCGACGAGCAGGGCGCCCGCGACGATCACGTCGGCACGGCGTGGTTCGAGGCCCGGGAGCTTCGTCCGTTCCGCGAGCGACAGGCTCGCGAGGCGGTGCGCGACGTCGCGGACGGTCGCGAGCGTGATACGGGCGCCGTGAACGCGCGCGGCGTCGTACGGCTCGATCGCCCCGGCGACGGCGGCGAGCGTCGTGACGGTGCCGGCGACGCCGACGAGCGCCGCGTCGGCGGGAATCGGCGCCTCGGCGAGCAACACCGAGTCGACGTTCCTTCGAACGGCGTCGAGCTCGGCGTCGCTCGGGGGATCGCTCCGGACGTGGCGTTCGAAGAGCCGCACGCTGCCGATGTCGAGGCTCTTCGCGCTGTCGATGCGCGCCGTGTCCGCGGCGTGACCGACGACGATCTCGGTGCTGCCTCCGCCCACGTCGAACACGGCGACCGGCCCCGAGAGCTCGAGTCCGGAAAGGGAGCCGCGAAACGTGAGCTCCGCCTCGCGAGCTCCCGAGACGACGAGCGGCCGCACGCCGAGCAGCCGTTCCGCTTCGGCGGCGAACTCCTCGCCGCCGCGCGCGTCACGCATGGCGCTCGTGCCGACGACGGCGACGCGCTCCGGCGCATGGCGCGCGAGCTCTTCCGCGTACGTCGCGAGGCACGCGAGCGTGCGGGCGCGAGCGCTCCGAGCAAGCTCGCGCGTTCGATCGACGCCCTCGCCCAAGCGCGTGATGGTAGCGCGCTCGACGACGGGAACGAGCCCGCCGGCTTTGCGCTCGGCGATCAACAACAGGACCGAGTTGGTCCCGATGTCGATCGCCGCGACCTTCACTTACCCGCCAGGCTCTTCAGGTTCAGCATCTCTTCGACGTTCGGCTGAACGACGAGCTCGACGCGGCGGTTCTTCTTCCTGCCGTCGTCCGTTTCGTTGGTCGAAACCGGATCGGTGTCCGCGTAGCCCGCCGCGCTCCAGTTCTTCGTAGCGAGGCCGCCGCCCGGCGTCTTGTCCGCCGAAGGCGTGGTGAGCAACACGGTGACCGAGCGCGCACGCATGGCCGAAAGGCCCCAGTTGTCCTTGAACGGCCCGCCCGCGAGCGGTTTCGAGTCGGTATGACCCGCGACCTGGAAGATGCGCTTCGAAAGATCGGCGTCGTTGCGAATGACTTCCGCAACCTGCAAAAGGATGTCGTTGCCTTCCTTCTTCAGCTTGTCGGAGCCGGAGTCGAAGAGCACGTCGCCGGGCAGGCGGATCATCATGCGGTTGTTGCGCACCTCGACCTGAAGGCCGAGCGTCGTGAGCTTCTGGAGCTTCTGCGTGAGCGCTTCGAAGCGCTTCCGGATCGCGTCGAGCTGCTCGGTGCGGCGCGCGTACTCTTCGAGCGCCTTTCGCTGCTCGGCGAGGCTCGCGCTCATGTTCTCGAGGTTCACGCCGCGCTCGGTGAGCTGGCGCTTGAGCTCGTCGATCTGCTGGAGCGCCGCGGCGTAATCCGCCTCGCACTTCTTGTGAGCTTGACGCTGCGTCGTGAGTTGGTCGCGAAGGCTCTCGTTCTCGCGGACCTTCTGATCCCACTCCTCCTGCGAGTAACCGCAGGCGGAGACGAAGAGCGTGAGCATCAGGGCGCTGGTGCGAAAGGCAGTTCGGGCGGAGAGCATGGGGAAATCTTCCTCGTTCCTTCGGTCGTCGGGACCGTTCCGGCTTCCTCTTAGAGCGGAGGGGGCAGACTCAGTCAAGTGCCCGAGCCCTCACGGAATTTGCGTGTTTCCGAGAGCTCCTTTCCCGGCCCGACGGTGGGCTTCCAGCCCCTCAACCCCCCCCTCCGGAGGCCCCCCCGCGAAACACTTCGGGTTTTTGGAGTTGACAGACCGCAATAGGTGGCAATATAAGACTTGCAACATACCCTAGGGGTCAGGCCTTGGTCAGGCCCCGTCAAAGGGAAAAGGATCGAACATGGCTAAGAAGCGTTCCAAGTCCGCTCGTAAACCCGCCGGTAAGAAGGCCGCCAAGGTCGCGAAGCCGAAGAAGCGGGCACGCCGCAAGAAGTGAGCTTGGGTAGGCGTCCCGCGCTTCCGTTCGTGAGCCTCTCGAGGGTGCCCACGAAGAATCGGTAAGCCGCGGCCGCCACCCACTCCTTGGCGCCGAGTGCGCGAGCGATTCGGAGATTCGTCTCCGTTTCGTTCGCGTACTCGGCGCTCGGCTTTTTGTGGGTTTGTTTTTTGGGGTTCGGCAGTTGTGAGTGCCGCGCGTCGATCTTGTCAGGGAGCAGGCCGCGCCGGCCCCGCCGGTTTGTCGTGAGCCCAGCCTCTTTGGCGGATCGTGATCTGCTCGTGCCAAAGACTGCGACGTGATTCCAGCTGGGGCTGCGCCCCGGCCTTCGTCGGCGAAGACGCTGAGCAGCGTCGGTTCGACACAACACATATGTCAGAACACAGTTGACTCTGTCAGGGCGGAACGGCACGCTGCGTGCCGCCGACGCCGCGCCCCAACGCGCGCCTCAACCCAAAAATTCCCCTTGGCGAGGCCTGGCGTTCTTGGCGTCTTGGCGGTTCCTGGGGACGCGCAAGGAGCTACGTGGTGTTGGGGGACGTGCCGTCGCCGAGGTAGAGCTTGAGGGCCGCAGCGGCGGCGCGGCGGTCGAAGGGGACGCCGGTGAGGTCGTCGCGCTTCGAGATGTCGTCGAAGAGGCGCGTCAAAAAGCCGTGGAACGCGACGCATTCGTCGATGGCGTCTTCGAGGCGGGCGGGGTCCACGAGGTCGGTGTCTTCGAGGCGCGCCATTGCGGCCATGAAGAGATCGATGCGCGGGTAGTCGGCGGCGCGGAGCAGCGGGTAGCCCATGGCGCGGAAGTACGCGAGGAACTCGCGCACGTATTGGAAGCCGTGGAGCGGCGACCAGCCGTCTTCGCCTTGTGAGTGCTGCGCCTTGGTCGAAAAGGCCCGAACGATCTGCGCGAACATCCAGACGTCGCGCCGGAGGCGCTCGCTGCTCTCGCGGCGCGCGGCTTGATCGTCGAAGACGCCGCCGTGCTCGAGGCTCACGCCGAGCGCCTTGCCCAGAAACAACACGGAGTTCTGGAGCGCGGGACGCAGGTTCTCGATCGTGGTTTCGAGCGCTTTTCGAAACTCGGGGCCGCTCTGCGTGCCGGGCTCGGGAAGATCGTGCTGGAACGCGCGGCGGAGCTCGAGCCGGAGACTGCCCGTGATGCCTTCGAGCGCGCTCTTGATGCCGATGAGATGGTGTCCCGAAGCGCGGAGCTGCGGGGCCCGCGCGCCGAGGTCGTTCGCGGGCACGCGCATGAGGTCCCGCTCGAAACCCTCGGCGAGGAGCGCTCCGGCACGCTGGCGCAGGTGGTCGCCGAGCGCGCGCGCGTCCGAGCGGAGTACGCTGAGCACGAGGTACGCGGCGCCCTGCTGCTGTCGCCGCGGTCCCACCTCGGTCACGAAGCGGCCGAGGAGTGCGAGGTAGCGCAGCATCCGGAAGAGGGAGAGGAACGTGAGCGCCACGAGCCGGTGCGCCTCGACGCCCGGCATGCTGCGAATCAGGTCGAGCACCTGCGCGCTCTTGATGCGATCGAATTCGGGCCGAAACTCGAGAGCGCTGAGCGGGTTGAAGAACGCGCTGCGATCGACCTCGCGATAGACCGTGGCGACGAGCGCGTGAAACAGCCGAAACGGTACGCGGGGTAGACGCAATATGCCGTCGATGACCTCGTGCGAGGCCGTCAGGCCGTGGCGCAGCGTGACGAGGCTCGACGCGGGGGTCGACTGTGCCG
This sequence comes from Polyangiaceae bacterium, assembly GCA_036374535.1. GTDB lineage: Bacteria > Myxococcota_A > Polyangia > Polyangiales > Polyangiaceae > PMG-095. The sequence continues at coordinate 14,513 of DASUTR010000639.1, read as the reverse complement.
CGCCCTGCGTGATGAGGCGGCTCCTCGCGCTGTCTTCCGGTAGCACCGTCTCGAGGTAGCGGTGGAACACGAACGCGCGGTCGAGCGGGCCGAGCAGCTGCCGCGCGAGCGCGATGGCGCGCTGGAGCCCGTCGCGAAATACCTGCAGCGAAGGGCGAAAATCCTGCGAAACGACGACGGAGCGCCGCGGCGGCCCCGGGTGATTGCGTGGATTCGAAAAACACGCCGTCGCCTTGAGCAGGACCTCGAGCTCGAAGAGCAGCTCGTCCTTGCCCTCGAGTGCGAGCGCCCCGAGCCACGCTTCGCGTTCTGCGCGCTGCTCGCGCGGGATGCGCCGCGTTCCGCTCAAGAGATCACTGTAGGGATCTCCCGCCGTTCCCGGCTGCGTGGAGCGGCGCGCGGGTGCCGCGGTCATTTCGGGTTGAAGTTGTACGGGTAGTTGACGGTCGTTTCCATGCCGCGCGAGGAGGGCGGGAAGTTCAGGCCCTTGATCACCTTGATGGCGCAATCGACTACGGCGGGAGCCTTCAGCGTCGACGCCTGCTGATTGAGCTCGATCTTCTTCACCTTGCCCTCGGGATCGAGCACGAAGAAGATCACCATGTCGCCTTTCAGCGACGGCAGGTCTTTCTGGGCCTTGTCGTAGCAGTCGCGCACGGGCTGCCGGTGGTCCTTCACGATTTTCGCGATCACGTCGACCGTGCGCGTCTCCTCGCCTTTCGTGTCGGGGGGAGCCGGCTTGCCGCCCTCGCTCGCTGGGGCGCTCGCCTCGCCGCTCGTCTTCTTCGCTTCGTCTTCGCCTTCCCAGCCGCTCTCGTCCGCTTTGGCGGCGCCGGGGGAGGGTTCGGAGGTCGGAGCATCGGTCGCGGGCGCAACCGACGCGGGGCTTTCGGCGGCGGGCTCGGAGCCGCCGCAGCCGACGAGAGCGAGAGCGATCAGAGCTGGGAGCGAGCGCATCATGGCTCTGGATGGTAGGCGACTTTCGGGGCCGAGGGCCAGTTCCGCCCGCCTTCCGCTCGCGCCGTTCCCCGCGGCCGTTCTCAGCCGGCCTTCAAGAACTGATCCCACTGCTGGTAGGGCTGGCGCGCGACGAGAAGAATCTGAGTTGCGGTCGACCAGCGCGGAACGTGCGGCGGGCGAAGCAGCGCCATGCCCGCCTCGAGCGGCGTACGGCGGCCCTTCTTCAAATTGCACGAGCGGCACGAGACCACGAGATTTTCCCACGTATCGTTGCCTCCGCGCGAGCGCGGGACGACGTGATCGATGTTCAGGTCGCGCTGGCTCGGACGATGCGCGCAGTACTGACACTGAAAGCCGTCGCGGATCATCAAATTGCGGCGGGTGAGGCGCACCGTGAAGCGCGGCGTTCGCTCGTAGCGCAAGAGGTGCAGCACGCGCGGCACGCGGAGCTGGCCACCGACGATCGGGACACAGTCGTCGTCCATTTGCGCGGGTGTCCTGCGCCATCCCTCGAAGTCGTGCGTGTCGCCCTTCTCGTCCACCGCTCGCGCGGCCTGTCCGTAGAGGAGCACGAAGGCGCGCCGCGCCGATGTCACCGTGACGGGTGAGAAATAGCGGTTCAGGAGGAGGACGGGGAGGCCAAGTACGTCCCGCTCTTTCCGCGGCTCTACATCGGTCGAAGCGTCCACGGTCCCAGGAGATCCTAGCATCTCCCGGACACACGCCAGCCGGCCGCTCCGGCCCGCCGTTTGGCTCCGCGTGGTTTCTACGCTATCCCACCGCCCGTCATGGCTCGTTCGGCGCTTTTTCCCGCGGCCTTTGCCGCCGGGTTCTTCTTTCTTTCCAACGCGCTCGTCGGCTGCGGCGGCGGCTACGAGGGCGCCGAGTTCCCCCCGACGGCGAAGCGCTGGTACGAGCGCGGCGAAAAGAGCTACCGCACCGGCGACCTCGACGACGCCCAGGTCTCCTCGGACAACGCGCTTCGCGCGGCGCCCGATCGGGAAGAGACGCGCCTCCTCTCCGCGCGCATCGCGCTCGCGCTCCTCGACTACGACCGTTCGCTCGGCGTGCTCAAGGGCATGACGTCGTCGGAAGCACGAGCCGTGCGCGGCCGGGCCCTCTGGTACAAGGGCGATCTTCCGCGGGCGGCCGACGAGCTCGGCATGCTGCTTCAGGATCCCGAGGTGAAGGATCCGTGGGCGAAGGACATCGTGAAGCTCGCGCGGAGCGGTACGGGGCGAAAGCCGTTCGAGATGAGCGGAGGTCTGCTCGCGGTGATGGATATGCCGCGCACGGGCACGGCCGCCATGGTGATTCCGCTCGAGCTCGACGGCGAGCCGGCCCTCGGTATGATCGCGACGGGGACGGCGGAGTCGGTGGTCGACGCCGCGGGCGGGCGCCAGCCGTCTTGGGTTTCGCTGCGCTTCGCCGAAAAGATCGAAGTGCGCGACGTGCCCGTGCTCGCCGACGATCTGTCCGGCTTGTCGAAGCGCATGAACGCGCCCATCAAGATCCTGCTCGGCGTGAACCTGCTCCGGCACGTGCGTCCGACGATCGATTTCGCGGGTGGCCAGTTCGTCGTGCGCACGTTCGACCCGCCGCCTCCGCCGGCGGCGACCACGGTGCGCCTTTCTTACGCGCGCGGCGGCGGCATGCTCGTTCGAGGCGCGCTCGGCGCCGGCGATACGCCGCCCGCGAGCTCGTTCCTCGTCGACACGACGGTCACGTACCCGATGATGCTCGACCTCGCGGGCTGGAAGAAGGCGGGCATCACCCCGCAGATGCTCACGGCCGTGCCGAACTCGCCGTCGCTCCGGCACGGCGTCATTCCGTCGCTGCGCCTCGGGGCGTACGACGTGCCGCACGTGCCCGGTCTCGAGGGCGAGGGCGCGATCAGGGAGCGCGAGCAGGGGCTCGGCGTCGAGATCGACGGGCTCGTCGGGTCTGGGCTGCTCGCGACGTTTCGCGTGACGCTCATCGACGGCGGGCGCGCGATGTGGCTCGAGGACTTGCCGCGCGAAGCGCTCCAGCCGCCGCCCATGATCACGGTCCCGGACGTCGACCTCCCGCTCGAAGAGGAAGAAGAACCCGAGGAGACGCCCGACCCGAAGAAGCCCGGCGCCGCGAAGCCGAAGGCGGGCGCTCCGACCGCGAAGCCGCCGGCCCCGGCCACGCCGGGGAAGCCGAAGTCGGGAGTGAATCAGAAGCCATGAGCGGCCCGGTCGGCGTCGCCCTGTACGCGGGCAGCTTCGATCCGCCGACGTACGGCCACGTCGATCTCGTCGAGCGCGCGTCGCGGCTCTTCCCGCGCGTGATCGTCGCTATCGGCGTCCATCCGACGAAGGCGCCGCTCTTCACGATCGACGAGCGCACGGCGCTCCTCTCGAGCATCCTCGCGCGCCACGCGAACGTCGTGGTCGAGAAGTTCGAGGGGCTCCTCGTCGACTACGCGAAGCGCGCCGGCGCCCGCGTCATCGTGCGCGGCCTGCGCGTGGGCGGCGACTTCGAGTACGAACTCCAGATCGCGCACGCGAACGCCGACCTTCGCCCCGAAATCGACACCGTGTTCCTGCCCACGCGCACGAACTACGGCTTCATCTCCGCGTCCCTCGTGCGCGAAATCGCGAGCTACGGCGGCGACGTGAGCCGCTACGCCCCCGCCGAAGTCTGCGAAGCCCTGAAAAAGAAATTCGGCGCCCGCTGATACGCCCTGTGCCTCCCCGGTGCACTTCGGATTGAACCGCCAAGGCCGCCAAGGTCGCCAAGGCTCGCCAAGATTTTTTGGGGGTGAAGCAGGCGCGGTTCCACACGTCTAACGACCCCGTCTGCGCCGTTGCCACTTCGTGGGAGGCGCGTCACGGCGTGGCGCGACACGGCCGACGTCGTGCGCCCCCAAACCTATCTTCCTTGGCGAACCTTGGCGGGCTTGGCGTCTTGGCGGTTCACTCCGATCCGTACATGGACTCGCAGGGCTTCTAGTCAGCGGAGGAGGGAGCCGATGGCGGCGTACCAGGTTTCGGCCATGCGGGCGTAGCCTGCGCTGCTCGGGTGGAGGTCGTCGGCGAGGAGCGCGGTCTTGTAGTTCGCGTCGCGCGTGAAGGCGCCGTACATGTCGACGGAGACGACGTGCCGGCCGGCGGCGGCGCGCGTCGCGACGAGGCCCGGGATCGCGGCGTTGTACGTCATGATGCGGTTGTTCAGCGAATCCTGGCGGCCGGGGACGATTTGCGCGACGACGATGAGCATGTCGGGACGGCGCATGACCATCGCGTCGATGAGATTGCCGAGGCGCGTCGGTGCTTGCGAGACGTTCACGTTGCCGTTGATGTCGTTCGTGCCGATCATCAGGAGCACGATGTGCGGGTTGAAGCCCATGGCCGTCTGCAGCACGGACGAGATGCCGCTGTGGGTCGCGTCGCTGTCGATCGTCCAACCGCTGTGACCCTCGTGATTGCGCGGGAACGATTGACCGCCGACCATCTGGGGGCCGTTGGCGCCCGAGCCGACGAAGGTGATGCGCTTGTTGTTGGTGAGCGACCTCTGGAAAAGGTCGATGCGGTAGCCTCCCGCTACGTTGAAGCCGTCGGTGATCGAGTCGCCGTACGGGAGAATCACGCACGCCGCGGGAGCCGCGGGGCAGGGGTTATAGGCGGCCGCGCCGCCGCTCCCCGCCGAACCGCCGTTGCCGCCACCGCCTGCGCCCGCTCCGCCGCGCCCGCCGGCTCCGCCGCCGGCTCGTCCGGCGTTCCCGCCGCCGCTCGCGCCCCCGGCGCCCCCGGCGCCCCCGGCTAGACCGCCCGCGCCGCCATTGCCCGATTGCCCCGCCGCACCGGCGCTCCCGGATTGTCCCGCCGTGCCGCCAGCGGCTCCCGCCTGCCCCCCCGTCGCCGCGCCGCCGCCGGTTCCGCCGCTCGCGCTTCCGGCGCCGCCCCCGGTCGCGCTTCCCGCCGCGCCGCCCTGCGGTGCGCTTCCCGCGGTTCCGCCGGTTCCGGTTCCGCCGGTCGTGGTGCCAGCGGCTCCGCCGCTACCCGAGGTCCCGCCCGTGGCAGCTCCGCCCGTAGCGTCATCACCGGAGCCAGGCTCCGTACCGCCGCACGCAAAGAGCAAGAATGAGAGCGCAAGGGCGCCGAGACGGCTGGAAGACATGCGTGTCTAGTTGCACGTCCCGGGATCGATCGCTCACGTGAACGACGCGATGCGGTTCTTTTACAGGACGGGCGCAGAGTTTCTCAAGCGTCGAGGACGAGTGCGACTTGTTCGCCGGGGCCGTGAACGCCCTCGATCAGAATGCCCTCGACGTCGGCCGTCTTGGAGGGACCGGTGATCCAGACGACGCTCGGGTCGTCTCCGAACGCCGCGATGGCCGCGCCCACGCTCGCGTGGAGTTCCGCACGCCGCACGACCGCCACGTGAATCCACGGCGCGAGCGCGCCGAGGCGCGTCGCGGTGCTCGCATCGTCGATCACGAGCGTCCCGGTTTCGGCGATGCCCCCGACCGCACGGGTGACGCCGAACGCGTAGTCGTCGACGCGCGCGCGGCAAAATTCGGTTTCGAGCGAAATAGCCGTGCCGAATGCGGGCGCGACGAGCTCGCGCAGCGAGGGGTCGCAATAGCCATGCGTCGCGCCCCGCTCGACGAGCCACGCAGCGAGCGCGCCGGGCGTCGTGAAAGCGCGGCCGCGCACGCGCTCGAGACGCGCGACGAACGTTGCGACGAGCTCGCGCCCGGGCGGGGCGGCGCGCGAGACGGCGACGCCGTCGGGGTAGCTCGGCGCGGGCGTGCGCTCGGTTCGCGTCGCGAGCGCGGCGCGAATGCGCGCGAAGACGAGGGCTCGGTCGTCGCTCATCGAGCGTCTCCGTTCCCGGGGCGGCTCGCGTCGCGTTCGGCGAGCCAGCGTCGAAAGGCGCCGCCGCGCCATTCGGGGAGCTCGTGCCCCTGCGCGAAGCCGTCGAGGGCCGGCGGGCGGAGCCAGCCGGGCAGTGAGTCGAGGAGCCTTCCGCTCGCGAGCGCCGCGCGCCAGAGCAGCGGCTCCGACGCGACGAGCGCCCACGGACCCCACGGCGGCGCGGACGGCGAGGAGTGGCCGCCTTGCTTCGCGCGCGCACGCTGGCGGAGCAAGAGCTCTTCGAGCGGGATGTCCACGGGGCACACCTCGTGGCATGCGCCGCACAGGCTCGAGGCTCGCGGCAGATCCGCGTAGTCGCCGAATCGCTGCGCGAGAAGCGGCGTGAGCACGGCGCCGACCGGCCCCGGATAGACGCTGCGGTACGCGTGACCGCTCGCCTGCCGGTACACCGGGCACACGTTGAGGCACGCTCCGCAGCGAATGCAGCGCAGGATTTCGTGACAGTCGCTCGCGAGCGCCTGCGTGCGCCCGTTGTCGATGAAGACGACGTGCATCTCGTCGGGGCCGTCGGGTTGGCAAGCCCGGCGGGGTCCGGACAGGAACTCCGTGTAGACGGTGAGCTCCTGGCCGGTGCCGGAGCGCGCGAGGAGATTCAGGAGCACGGAGAGATCGCGATCGGTGGGGACGATCTTTTCGATGCCGACGACCGCGACGTGGCACCGCGTTGCGGCGAGGCAGAAGCGCGAGTTGCCCTCGTTCGTGACGAGGACGAGCCGGCCGCTCTCCGCCGAGACGAAGTTTGCGCCCGTGATGCCGGCTTGGGCTTCGAGGTACTTCTTGCGGAGGAACGCGCGCGCTCGACGCGTGATGACCTCGGGCGTGTCGTCGTAGGGGCCGAGCCCTTGGCGCTCGAAGATCTCGGCGACTTCGCGCCGGTTCTTGTGGAGGATGGGTTTGACGATGTGACTCGGTTGATCGCGCCCGAGCTGCACCACGAACTCGCCGAGATCCGTCTCGAGCGACTGGATGCCGTGCCGAGCCAGGTACTCCGAGAGCCGGATCTCCTCGCTCACCATCGTCTTGGCCTTCACGACGGAGGTGACGCCGCGCCGGACGAGGATCTCGTGCACCGTGCGGCACGCAGCGCCGGCGTCCGCCGCGAAGTGCACGCTCGCGCCGTTTTCGGTGAGACGCGCTGTCGCTTGCTCGAGGTAGTGGTCGAGATGATCGAGGGCATGCTGCTTGATGCGGCCCGCGAGCGCGCGCAGGCGATCCGGATCGTCGTAGTCGCCGTAGAGCGCGAGCGTGCGCTTTTCATGGCCCGCCTTCGCGCCGTGGTGAACGGCGGCGCGCCGCTCGCTGCTCTGCGCGAGAGCGAAGCGATCGACGGGCTCGCGGCGGAAGTTCGTCATGACGCGCTCTGCGCGGGGCGAAGCGCGTCGCGCAGGACTTGAGCGACGTGAAGCGCTCGCAGCGGGCGTCCCTCTTTTTGCGCTCGCCCGCCGAGGTGCATGAGACAACCCATATCGGCCGAGACGACGACGTCGGGCGCGCCGGCGAGCAGGTGCTCGAGCTTGAGGTCACCCATGCGCGTCGAAACGCCCGGAAACGTCGCGGAGAACGTGCCCCCGAAGCCACAGCACTGTTCGCCTTCCCCCACGGGCACGAGCTCGAGCCCGGCGATGGATCGGAGCAACGCGAGCGCCGACTCGGCGTAGCTCGTGCCCCGGCAGTGGCACGAACCGTGGAAAGCGACCCGCCCGTCGAAACGGCCGCCGAAGCGCGTCACGCCGAGCTCGCGCACGATGAAGTCGGCGAGCTCGAAGCTCCGTTCCGCGAGCGTTTCCGCCGTCTCGCGGTCGGTCTCGCGCTCGAACAGCATCAACGCGCCGTGCGACGCCATTCGCGCGCACGACCCCGACGGAACGACGACCGGCTCGTCGCCGGCGAACACTTTGAGCGTGTGACGGGCGACACGCCGCGCCGCTTCCCAGTCGCCCGCGTTGAACGCCGGCTGTCCGCAGCACGTCTGGTCGGCAGGAACCTCGACGCGGCAGCCCAAGTGCTCGAGTACTTCGACGGTCGCTCGTGCGACATCGTCGAAAAAAGCGTCAGCGAGGCAGGTCGCCATGAGACGAACGCTGCGGCTCGCCCCACTCGCGCCCTCGCGGCGGGCGTCGTGCGTACCGGATGCCTTCATCGCGGGCACGCCAAGTACCACGGCCGTCACGAAACAGGGCGATCGGGGTGACGATTCGGCGCTCCGGGCTGGCCGACATCCTGGCCTGGCACCACGCTTGCTGAATGAGTGAGCGCATGGGCCTCACGAGTGACGTGCTGGTGCTCGGCGCGGGCATGGCGGGCCTCGCCGCGGCGCGCGAGCTCTCGCACCGCGGCATCTCGGTCACCGTGCTCGAAGCGCGCGCACGATCCGGCGGACGCATTCTCACGGAAGAAGTCCCCGGTTCTACCTCGCCCGTCGAGCTCGGGGCCGAGTTCGTTCACGGCCGCCCCCGCGAGCTCTTCGAGCTCATCGACGCCGCGGGGCTCACGCGCGTCTCGAGCGACGCGCCGCATCTACGCAAGGCAGATCGCGGGTTCGACGAGCGCTCCAGCGACTTCTGGAGCGACATCGAGAAGGCCCTTCGAGCGAGCGCGCTCGACGCGCGCGACATGACGGCCGCCGCATTTCTCGCGTCGGGCGCCGTTCCGGCGCGCGCAGCCGCGAACCTCGCCGGCTACCTCGAGGGATTTCACGCCGGTGAGCTCGAGCGCATCAGCATGCGCTCGGTCGTGCGCCAGATGTCCGACGACGACGAGGAGCAGGGTCGAATCCGCGAAGGGTACGGGCGTCTCGTCGAGTTCCTGCAGAAGGATGTCGCTGCTTCGGGCGCGCGCATCCTGCTCAAGGCACGCGCCAGTACGCTGCGCTGGGAGCCGGGGACGGTGTGCGCCGTCGCCGACGAGGTCGATTTTCGCGCGAAAGCGGCGGTCGTCGCCCTGCCGCTCTCCGTGGTCAAGGCAGGAGCGCCGGAAGGCGTCGTGCTCGAGCCGGAGCCCGAGCGGGTGCGCCGGGGTCTCGACGCGCTCGAGATGGGGCACGCGCTCCGCGTCGTGCTGCGGTTGCGGAGCCGGATCGGGCTCGCCGAGACGCTGCCCGCGGGCGCGTTCGTTCACGGCATCGACGCCGAGTTTCCCACGCTGTGGTTCGGCCCGAACTTGCGTGAGCCTCAGGTGACCAGTTGGTGCGGCGGTCCGCGCGCCGGACGTCTCGACGAGCTCGACGCGCCGTCGATCGTCGCGGCGGCCGTGCACTCCGCCGCCGTGGGTCTCGACGTGTCCGTAGCGGCGCTCGGTGCCGCGCTGCTCGGCGCTCACGTGCACTCGTTCGGCTCCGATCCGTTCTCGCGCGGCGCGTACCCCTACGCGCTCGTCGGCGGCGACGCTTCGCGCGCGTTCGAGCCCGTTGCGGATACCGTGTTTTTCGCCGGTGACTACACCATCGCCGAGGAGCTCGGCACGGTGGGAAGCGCCGTCCGGAGCGGCGTCGCGGCGGCCCACGGGGTCATCGCCGCGCTCCGGCGCTGACCCGACGCGCGCTCACGGTGAAAGCCAACCGATCTCGCGCGCCGTCGTCGCGCCCACCCAGAGCTCGTCGAGAGAAGCGGGCGGCACCTCGCGATCGGGCGCGAGCGGGCGATTTCTCGCCATGAGCTCGGCGTAGCGCTGGGGAAAGAGCGGCACCCGTTCGGGTTCGGCGAGCCCGTCCGGCACGAGCGTGCGCCCCGCTGCGTCGTAGCGATCGTTCGCGCCGAGCGTGTGAAAGAGCTCGTGCGCGGCGACGAACAGCGTGAGCGGGATCGTCGTTTCGTCGAGCTCGGCGAGCGCGACGCCGACGCGCCCTCCGTGTTCGCTCATTCCCTCGACGAACCCGCGCTGACTCGGCGGCCGCACGACGAGGTAGACCCGCGCGTCGAAGCCGCGCGTCGGCACGCCCGCGCGCTCGTCGACGTCGGCGGTGAAAGCCCGGAGCTGCCAGGCGTACTTCGCCGCGGCCATGAGTCCGTCCGGCGCTTCGGGGAGCGGCTCGACGCGGTCCACGGGACCGAAGACGACGAACGAGAACGGTCGTGCCGGCGCGCCGCGATAACGCGCGAGCTGTGCGGCGAGCACGCGTTCGAGCTCGCGCGTTTGCGAACGGAGCGCGCTCACCGCGGGCTCGCTCACCGGTCCGTCGCGCACGACGACGAGCGCGATTTCGAGCGTGCGGTTCCACTCGTTGCGCTCGCGCCGCCGCCGCGCGTCGTTCCAAGCGTAGAGCGCGACGATGGCGAGCACGGCGAGCAAGAACGAAACGCGGATCCAGAACCACCTCCGCGACGCCGGCTCGTGCATGCTGCGTCGGGAGATGTAGCGCATCCACCCACAATCGTGACGTTCGCGTGTCGTGTTTCCGTTGCGTCCGTGCGCCGGGAGGTGGATCGTAGTGGAGCGGAGGCGCGCTCCGATGCCATGAGCGACGACTACGACGACTACCGACCGCCGAAAAAGGGCGGCAGGGGCTTTCTCGGGTGGCTTCTGTTCGTGCTCGTCCTCGGGCTCGCGGGCGCGTTCGTCTATTACCTCTACCTGCCGCTCCGCCAGGCCCGCGCCGCGCTGCAGAGCGACGTCGAGAAAGCGAACGAGCGCGAGCGCAAGACCGCCGAGCGCTTGAAGCAGTCCGAAGCGCGTTTCGCGGCGCTGGAACAGGACCTCGGCAAGGTTTCCGGAGCGTTACGTCAGACCGTGGCCGAGAAAGAGAAGATCGAGGCGGAGCTCAAGGGACTGCAAGCCGAGCTCGCCAAGAAGCTCGAGCCCGAAATCCAGGAGGGCAACGTGCGGATCCGGCGGCGGGGGCAGGATCTCGTGCTCGATCTGGCCGATCAAATCCTGTTCGAAACGGGCCAGGCCGAGCTCAGCGAAGGCGGGCAGAAGGTGCTCGGCGGAGTCGCGCAGAGCGTGCGTGAGCTCGGCGCCTACACGCTCGAGGTCGCGGGGCACACCGACGGCACGCGCATCGCGAACCCCGCGACGCAAGAGCGCTTCCCGACGAACTGGGAGCTCTCGACGGCGCGCGCGACGAACGTCGTGCGCTTTCTCCAGGAGCGCGGGAAAATCCCCGGGTCGCGCCTCGGCGCCTCCGGTTTCGCCGAGTTTCGTCCGACCGACAGCAACGCGACCGAAGCGGGGCGAAAGAAGAATCGCCGCATCGAGATCCTGCTGCGCCAGCGAAAAGCGGACTAGACGCCGCTCATCGACGCGGAGTCGGGCGCACGGAACGCGTGTTCCGAGGGTGGATCGCCTCGAACGTCCATGGTATCCGGCGCGGACCATGTCGGAAATCTTGGAAGTCAGTGCGCGCGAGATCCTCGATTCGCGGGGTAACCCCACGGTCGAGGCCGAAGTCAAAACCACGAGCGGTTTCGGCCGCGGTGCGGTGCCGAGCGGCGCCTCCACCGGCGAGCACGAAGCCATCGAGCTCCGCGACGGCGACAAGAAGCGCTACCTCGGCAAGGGCGTGCTGCAAGCGGTCAAGAACGTGAACGAGAAGCTCGGCCCGGCGATCGTCGGCCTCGACGCGCTCGATCAGCCCGCCGTCGATCAGCGCCTGCTCGAGCTCGACGGCACGGCGAACAAGGGCAAGGTCGGCGCGAACGCGATCCTCGCCATCTCGATGGCGACCGCGCGCGCGGGCGCCGACGTGGTGAGCCTGCCGCTCTGGCGCTACCTCGGCGGCGCGCAGGCGCGCGTGCTTCCGACGCCCCTCATGAACATCGTGAACGGCGGCGCGCACGCCGACAACGGCCTCGAGGTCCAGGAGTTCATGATCGTGCCGCTCGGCTTCGAGTCGTTCTCGGAAGCGCTCCGCTGCGGTACCGAGATCTTCCACAACCTGAAGAGCATCCTCAAGAAGGAAGGCCTCACGACGGCCGTCGGCGACGAGGGCGGCTTCGCTCCGCGCCTCGGCTCGAACGAAGACGCGCTCAAGCGCATTCTTCAAGCCATCGACGCCGCCGGCTACAAGGCGGGCGAGCAGGTCGCGCTCGCCATGGATTGCGCCGCGAGCGAGTTCTACAAGGACGGCAAGTACACCTGGGACAAGAAGCCGCGCACGCCCGCGGAGCTCGCGGACGTGTACACCGAGCTCTGCTCGAAATACCCGATCGTCAGCATCGAAGACGGCTTCGCCGAGGACGACTGGGACGGCTGGAAGCTCATCACCGACAAGCTCGGCGGCAAGGTGCAGCTCGTCGGCGACGATCTCTTCGTCACGAACAAGGAGCGCCTGGCGCGAGGCATCGAGAAGAAGATCGCGAACAGCATCCTCATCAAGCTGAACCAGATCGGCTCGGTCACGGAGACGCTCGACACGATCCGTCTCGCGACGACCGCCGGCTACACCTCGATCATCTCGCACCGCTCGGGCGAGACCGAGGATCCGTTCATCGCGGACCTCGCCGTCGCGACGAACGCGGGGCAGATCAAGACAGGCAGCTTGAGCCGCACCGACCGCATCGCGAAGTACAACCAACTCCTCCGCATCGGCGAAGAGCTCGGCTCCGCGCAGGTCTACTCCGGCCGCACTCCGTTTACGAAGCGATGAACGATCCGGGGCGCCCCGCGCGCTCCGGATTGAGCCGCCAAGACGCCAAGGGCGCCAAGCCTCGCCAAAATTTTGTGGGTTGGGGGCTCGTGGTTCGGCGACGTCGCGGCGCCGCGCGCGACCGTTCCGCCGCGCTCATCACTTGGAGAGAAACGACCCCCGTAGAAGGCGGCGCATCGGGCCGACGTCGATCGCTCCCAAGTCTCCTTGGCGAGTCTTGGCGACCTTGGCGTCTTGGCGGTTCAATCCGAAGCGTGCGAGGGGCGCAGGGCGTCAGATGACCGCGAGCTCGAGTTCGATGCCGACGGCGCGCAGGCGTTCCCGTTCTTCTTCGAGGTCGGTGAGGGTGAGCGGGTTTTCGTCGAGCCACGCCTTCGGAAAGCGCAGCGCGAGCGACGATTTTTTCGCGTCGAGGCCGAAATCGGGGAGCGGCTCGGTATTGCGGCTGCGGTTCAGGCAGCACGCGATGCGGAACACGACGCTCCAGCGCACGACGAGCTCGCGCTTTTCGTCGGGGACCTTGGCGTAGTCTTCGAGCCGGAGCTTGCGCCGGTGCGTGAGCACGAGCACCGAGAGTAGTGTCTGCTCCTGCTTCGAGAAGCCGGGCATGTCGGCGTTCTCGAGGATGTACGCGCCGTGCCGCTGGTAGCCGGTGTGGGAAATCTCGAGGCCGATTTCGTGCAGGCGCGACGCCCAGCCGAGGTACTGCTTTGCTTCGTCGCGATCGATGGCCCAAGCGTGCGCGACTTGGTTCAGGCAGTAGAGCGCAGCCCGCTCGACGCGTGCCGCGTGCTCGAGGTCGACACCGTTCCGTTCGGCGAGCCAGCGAATGGTGCGCTCGCGCACGTCTTCGTGCTGGATGCGACCGAGGAGGTCGTAGAGCAGCCCTTCTCTCAGCGCGCCGCTCGCGGGCTTCATGGAGTCGATCTCGAGGCGTTTGAAGACGGCCATCAGGATCGCGAGGCCGCCGGGGAGCACGGCGGCGCGTTCCGGATCGAGTCCGGGCAAGTCGAGCTTCTGGACGCTGCCCCGCTCGCAGAGCGTCGCGCGTAGCCGCTTCAACCCCTTGCGCGTAACGTCTTCGCCGAGCAGCGCGGCGATGGCGAGCGCCGTGCCCGACGAGCCGTACGCGGCTTTCCAGCCGAGGCCGCGAAAGCGCCGCTCGAACGTGCTGAGCTCGAGCATCGCGGCCGTCTCGGCGCGGCGGAAGTCGTCGCGACGGATGACGCCGTTCGGGAAATAGCGGAGCGAGTAGCTCACGCAGCCCATGAAGAGGCTCTCGGTCGCGATGGGATCGAAGCGCTCGCCGATGGTGCACTCGGTGCTGCCGCCGCCGATGTCGACGACCAGCCGCCGCCCGTCGTCGTTCGGCACGCTGTGGGCCACCCCGAGGTAGATGAGCCGCGCTTCTTCGCGGCCGGCGATGATTTCAATCGGATGACCGAGCGCTTTCTTTGCTTGCGTGAGAAAGCCTCGGCTGTTCTTGGCTTGCCGGAGCGTGTTGGTGCCGGCGGCGCGCACGGCTCGCGCCGGAAGCTCGCGGACGCGCTGGCCGAAGCGCGTGAGACACGCGAGCGCCCGCTCGGCGGCCTCGGGGGTGAGGTTGCCCCGGACATCGAGGCCCTCGGCGAGCCGAACGCGCTCGCGCAGGCGATCGAGTACGTGGAGGCGGCCCTCGTCGAGCCGGGCGACGACGAGGTGGAAACTGTTCGAGCCGAGATCCACCGCGGCGACGGTGCTCGGCGGCGGCTCGGCCGCTCGGTTACCCGAGCTCGGCGGCGGTGCGAGCGGAACGGCCTCGCGATCCATGGGGCGCCCGGCCGATAAAGTCTCACACATCGCGCTCCGACGCGACGGTCTCGGGCGCGTGGAATAGGGACGGCGGGGCCGCGGCGGGCCGCGAGGAGTCGCCAAATGGGCCTGATCGAGCCCAAGGGAGCGGCATCGGGACTAGTCGAAGCCCGTGCTACGTTTTTAGGGAGTCGCCGAGCGAGGAAGAACCTTAGCCCCCGTCGATCGTCACCCGTAAGAGAGCCATGCAGAAGAGCCTAGTGCGCCTCGAA
>DASUTR010000638.1:0-6430 GCA_036374535.1 Polyangiaceae bacterium | reverse complement strand
CGCGCTGGCGACCCGCGTTTCCCGAGGACGCGCCCCCCCTCGCGCGCGCGAGCCGTCTCCCGCGGGCGCGCGAGCCGTCCCTCCGCGCGCGGCGCTTCTATCCGTGAAGCGGAGCGTCGAGGGCGACGGCGGTTCGCAGATCCATGAGGCGGCGGATGCGTTCCGGCATGGGCGGGTGGGAGTAGTAGAACGCGGCGTAGAACGGGTGCGGGTGGAGGTTCGAGAGGTTTTCGCTCGCGAGCTTTTTCAACGCGTTCGCGAGATCCTCCGGACGATTGTGGAGCGCGACGGCGAAGGCGTCGGCTTGCCATTCGTGGCGGCGCGACCAGTACGACGAGAGCGGCGTGAGCGGGAACGTGATGACGGAGGCGAGCGTGCCGAGGATGACGAGCCGCGCAGGGAACGACGCCGATTCGAGGCCCACGAGCCCGGGCACCCAGGCCTGAGGTGCGAAGGTGAACGCGAGGTAAAGCGCGACGAAGCCGACCGCGTACGAGAGCAGCGTCCGCATGAGCACGTGGTGCTTTCTCCAATGACCGAGCTCGTGCGCGAGGATGGCGAGGATTTCGCCGTGCTTCATCTGACCGAAGAGCGTATCGAAGAGAACGACGCGCTTCACGTGACCGATGCCGGTAAAATAGGCGTTCGAGTGCGAGCTCCGGCGCGAGGCGTCGACCTCGAGCACGCGGCTCACGTGCACGCCGGCCTTCTCGGCGAGCGCCCGCACCTCGGCTTCGAGCCCTTCGACGTGCAGCGGCTTCATCTTGAAAAACAGCGGCTCGATGAGCACGGGCGCAAGGTACGTGATGCCGACGCTCAGCACGACGAACAGCACCCACACGAACAGCCACCACGAGCCCGGAAGCAACGTGACGACCCAGAACGCGAGCGCCGAGAGGGCGGCCACGAACGCGAGCGACAGCGCTGTGCTCTTCAGCCAGTCGCTCCAGAAGAGCGCCGGCGACATGCGGTTGAAGCCGTGGCGCGCTTCGATCACGAAGCTCCCGTACAGGGCGAACGGGATGCCGAGAACGGCGCTCACCAGCGAGAAACCCACGAAAAAGAGCGTCCCCGTCGCGACGAGCGACGTGCCGAATCCCTCGATGAAGCGATCGTAGGCGCCGAGCAACCCGCCGAACAGGAACACGGCCATCGCAACGTCACGCACGAGGGCGGTGACGATGCCGAACCGCGCGCGATCGCGTGTGTAGGCGGCGATGCGCGCGAGCCGCTCGGCGTCGACCACGTCGGCGAGTTCGGGCGGGACGGCGCTGCCCGCCCGTTCCTGGTGG
Source organism: Polyangiaceae bacterium (assembly GCA_036374535.1). Taxonomy (GTDB): domain Bacteria; phylum Myxococcota_A; class Polyangia; order Polyangiales; family Polyangiaceae; genus PMG-095. The sequence continues at coordinate 5,138 of DASUTR010000638.1, read as the reverse complement.
CGCAGGTTGATCCACTTCAAGAAGAGCGAAGCGGCCGAAACGACGACGAACGCGACGAGCAAGGGCACCACGGCGTGTGCTCGCAAGTTAAGGCCCCAAACCCGGTTCGCAAGCCGTGGGGCATCGCGCGGCGTTTTTGGGCGTCCCGTGGCGAGTCGGCTACGCTTCGCCGGGATGAGCGCGCGCGACGAGCCACCCGAGATCCTCGCCGTGAACGGGCGGGAGGTCCGCGTGACCCACCCGAGCAAGCCTTATTTTTCGCGCGAAGCGAAACTTTCGAAGCTCGACGTCGTGCGCTACTACCTTGCCGTCGCGGAGGGCGCCGTGGCGGGCATTCGCGGTCGACCGATCGTGCTCAAACGTTTCGTGAACGGCGCGCACGCCGAAGCCTTCTATCAAAAACGCGCTCCCGACAAGCTCCCGAGCTGGCTCCGCACGGTCGAGCTTTCGTTCCCGTCTGGCCGCACGGCGCGCGAAGTCGTCGTCGACGACTCCGCCGGTCTCGCCTGGGTGGTCAATCTCGGCTGCATCGAGCTCCACCCGCATCCCGTACGCGCGGTCGATCTCGAGCATCCCGACGAGCTCCGCGTCGATCTCGATCCCGGGCCCGGCGTCGCGTGGGACGACGTGCGGCGCGTAGCGCTCGAGGTGCGCGCTCTGTTCGACGAGCTCGGGCTCGTCGGCTGGCCGAAAACGAGCGGGTCGCGAGGCATGCACGTGAACGCGCGCATCGAGCCGCGCTGGGGCTTTTCGGACGTGCGTCGCGCCGCGCTCGCGCTCTCGCGCGAAATCGAACGGCGCGCGCCGAAGCTCGCGACGTCGAAGTGGTGGAAGGAGGAGCGGCACGGCGTCTTCATCGACTACAATCAAAACGCGAAAGATCGCACGACGTGCTCCGCCTATTCGGTGCGACCGCTGCCCGACGCCCGCGTTTCGACGCCGCTCGCCTGGGACGAGGTCGAAGCGTGCGAGCCCGCGGATTTCACGGTATTCACCGTGCCCCAACGCGTCGCGGAGCGCGGCGATCCGCACGCAAGCATGGATGAGCACGTGGGCTCCCTCGAAAAGCTGCTCGACCTCGCCGCGCGCGATGACGCTCAGGGCCTCGGCGACGCTCCCTGGCCGCCGCATTTCAAGAAAACGGCGGGTGAAGGCAGGCGCGTCGCGCCGTCTCGTGCGAAGGGCGCGACGAAGAAACCCCGCGTCAAGATGCCGCTCGTCGTCGTTGCGAACTCGCCGAACAAGGAAGCCGCGCTCGCCGGGCTCGAACGCTGGAAAGCGCGCCACCCCGAGGTCGCGGCTCGTCTCGCCGTGGACGACGTACTCGTCGACGCCATGCGCGGCCGCTCGTCCACGTGGACGCGAGTCCGTGTGAATCTCCGCAACGTCCCCGAAGCAGCACGGCCGCCGCAGGAAAAGCCGGACCCGGACGATGATCCGACCCGCGAATGGCGCGAGTGGCGCTCCGCGAAGGCAAAGGCCAAACGCGACGCGAAGGACTAGGGACCGCGGAAAATGTTCTTCAGCTCTTCGGGCGGCACGACCTCGAGCTGCTCGAAGGTGCAGTCGGACGGCTGCTTGTCGTTCCGGAAACGGCGAAATTGCGCCGTGTGCCGGAAGCGGCCGCTCTGCATGTGATCGTAGGCCACCTCGACGACGAGCTCGACGCGCAGCGGTTCCCACGAGAGGTCCTTGCCCTGGCTCCAGCGGCTCTGTCCGCCCGGCTTGCGGCGCATTTCCCCGCCCTCCCCGTCGCCCATCTCCGCCCAGTTCTTCCAGGGGTGGTTTTCGAGCGCATTCTCTCGGTAGGGCGCGAGAAATTGCGTGAGCTCGCGGCGCTTCGCCATCGTGAAGCTCGCACAGACGCCGACGAACGCTAGCCCGCCGCGGTCGTCGTAGAGGCCGAGCAGCAACGACCCGACCGCTTCGTTCCGTCCGTTCTTGTGCCAGCGAAAACCGGCGACGACGCAATCGCAATCGCGCTCGTGTTTCACCTTGAACATCACGCGCTTGTTCGGCTCGTACGTACCGTCGACCGATTTCGCCATCACTCCGTCGAGCCCGGCGCCCTCGAAGCGCCGGAACCAGTCCTCGGCGGTGGCGCGATCCGACGTTGCCGGCGTGACGTGGATCGGTGGTCGGGCGTTCGAGAGCAGCGCCTCCAGGCGTCTTCTCCGTTCGGCGAAGGGCACGCCGCGTAGATCGCGGTCGCCTTCGGCGAGGACGTCGAAGAACACCACCGACGCAGGGATCTCTTTCGAGAGCAGCGCGACGCGCGACGCGGCCGGGTGAAGGCGCATCTGCAGCGCATCGAAGTCGAGCACGTCGTCGCGCGCGATCACGATTTCGCCGTCGAGCACGACACGCGGCGGGAGCGCCGCCTCGAGCGCCGCGACGAGCTCGGGAAAGTAGCGATTCAACGGTTTCTCGTCGCGGCTCTGGATGAAGACCTCGGCGCCGTCCTTGAAGACGAGCGCGCGAAAGCCGTCCCACTTCGGCTCGTACACGAAGCCCTCGCTCGCGGGGAGCGCGCTCACGCGCTTCGCGAGCATCGGCAGGACGGGGGGGTTGACGGGAAGCTCCACGGGGCCGGATTAGCCCCGAGCATGCCCTGCTTTGCGGCCGCCTGCCGGGGGTCCGCGTTTTCGGCGCCACCACGCGCGGATCGAAGCAAAGACCTTCCGTGCCCACACTTCGCCCTTGTCGAGGGTCTCCGCGACGAAACGCGACTGGGTGGAGAGGAGCGCCCCCGTCAGCGCGAAGAACAGCACCGCGGGCCCCGGGATGAACGCGAGCACGACGCCCACGGCGAACGAGACGAAGGCGAGCGCGAAGAAGGCGATCTTCACCCCGAGCGGCTTGTGCTTTTGCTCGCGGTGGAACGCGCCGAAGCGTTCCCCGGGTTCGTGGTTCTTCAAGCGGTGGAGTTCTTTTTTGAGAGTCGTGAACATGGCGCCTTTCGGATTCGTCAAGCGGGTCGGAGCTTTTGGCGAAGCTTCCCGAGGCGCTCGAAGGGGTCTTTCGCTCGAGCGGCGAGGCGCCGCTTGAGGGTGCGCACCGTGAAGGCGCTCGGATCGAGCCGCGGTCCGAGCTCGTCCCATTCTAGCGGGACGGCGACGGGCGCGCCGTCCCGCGCGCGGGTCGAATAGGGAGCGACGAAGGTGGCGCCGCGCGCGTTGCGCAGAAAATCGATGTAGATCTTGCCTTTGCGTTTCGCCTTCGACTGCGTCGCGACGTACTTCTCGGGCGAACGCCGCGCGAGGGCCTCGGCGACCCGCCCGGAAAAGTCCTTCACCTGCTCCCAGTCGAGGTCGGGCTCGATGGGCACGCAGACGTGCAAGCCCTTTCCGCCCGTCGTCTTCACGAAGCTTTCGAGCTTCGCCGACTCGAACACGACGCGGAGCTCGTGAGCGCAGGCGATGACCGCGGAGAAATCGAGGGCCGGATCGGGATCGATGTCGAATACCAAGAGGTCGGGGTGCTCGAAATCGTCGGCTCGCGAACCCCACGTGTGGATCTCGAGCGCGCCGAGCTGGAGCAGCCCGAAGAGGCCCCAGGCGTCGTCGATGACGCTGTAGGGAGCCTTGCCCTCGCTCTCGCGAATCGCGATGGACCGAATTCGCTCCGGCGTTCCCTGCCCGGGATGCTTCTGGAAGAAGCAGGGCTTACCGACGCCGTTCGGACAGCGCACGAGCGTGAGCGGCCGATTGCCCACGTGAGGCAGCATCCGTTCGGCGACGAGCGCATAGTAGTCGAGGAGCTCGCGCTTCGTGATCCCGTCCTTCGGGTAGAGCACCTTCGTCGGATTGGTGAGCGGGTAGTCGTCGGGTGAGTGGGAGGTCGCCTTTTCCTTGCGTGACGCCGCTCGCGGAGGCGCCGCCGCCGTCTCGAGACGCACGTCCTTCGCGCGTTTGTCGTCGCGAAGGCCCTGGAACGTCGGGTGGCGGAGCACGCCGTCATCGGTGAATCCCGTGAACGCCACCTCCGCGACGAGCTCGGGGCGCACCCAGTGGACGCCGCGCGCCTGCGCGCCCCGCGGAGGATTCACGATCGGGGGCTCTTTCGTTTCGAGCCGTGCGAGCTTTTCGTGGAGCTCGCGCAGCGACGCTTCGGTGAACCCCGTGCCGACTCTGCCCGCGTACACGAGCTCGTTTTTCCGACGCACTCCGACGAGCAGCGCGCCGAAATGGCTGCGTGAACCCGCGGGCTCGGTGAAACCGACGAGCACGAACTCCTGGCGCAGCGTGCACTTGATTTTGAGCCAATCGCGACCACGACCGGAGCGATAGGGCGCGTTCGCGCGCTTCGACACGATCCCCTCGACGCCGAGCTCACAGGCTCTGCGGAAGAATTCGGGACCGCGGCCTTCGACGTGGTCGCTCGAGCGAATCGTCGCCGGAAGCCCGTTTCCCGCGGACTCGAACAGCGCCTTGAGGAGCGCCTTCCGCTCGCCGAGCGGCGCGGCGCGAAGGTCGCGGCCGTCGAGATGCAAGAGATCGAAGGCATAGTAAACGAGCATCGCGTCGCGCTCGCCGTTCAGCGAATTCTGGAGCGCTTGAAAGTCGCTCACGCCGCGTTCGTCGAGGACGACCACCTCGCCGTCGAGGAGCGCCGAGCGTACGTCGAGGCTCGAGAGCTCTTCGGCGAGCACGGGCATGCGCGCGGTCCAGTCGTGTCCGCGGCGCGTGAGCAGCGTGACGGCTCCGTTTTCGAGCCGCGCGAGCACGCGGTAGCCGTCGAACTTGAGCTCGTGGAGCCAGCCGTCGCCGTCGGGAGCCGCATCCACGAGCGTCGCGAGCTCCGGCTCGATTGCGTCGGGTAGCTTCATCGCTCTCGCTCCCGACACGGCGGTGACGTCGACCTTGGAGGCACGTGATTTCGGCTTGGGCCGGCGCGACGATGCGGGTTCGGGCTCGCCCTGCTCGGCCCGGTTCGAATGCCAGACGCGCCGGCTATCCTTCTTTCCGCCGCGCCCCGCAGCGATGTCGTCCATGGTGCGGCCGCTGAGCGCACTGTCGCTCTCTTCGGCGAGCAGCGCATCGCCCGGCGTGCGCGCAAACTCGTCCTTCGACTTGAAGAGCAGCCAGTTCTTCTCGCCCTTCGGACCCTGCCGCGTGCGCACGAGATGCCAGTCGCCC
>DASUTR010000637.1:0-11645 GCA_036374535.1 Polyangiaceae bacterium | reverse complement strand
ACCCCGGGCAAGGGCGAGCGCCGCGGCTTCGATCGTCGCCGTGTGCCGAATGCGCTCCGAGCCGAGCACGACGGAGCGCGGCATGAGCAATCGATAGAGGCGCTGCGCTTCCTCGAGCGCGCCCGACAAGAGCGCGGCGCGTGCGACGTCGTGGAGCGACGCGGCGTCGTCGAGGGCCTGGGAGCCGGCGACGACGAGCGGCGCGAGCCGCTGCCACGCTTCCGCCGTGCGGCCCAGCCGCAAGAGCGCGCGACCTTCGAGCAACGGGCCGAGCGTTTCACTCGGGAACATGGCGGTCGCCTCGCGGGCAAGCTCGAGGGCCAAGGCTGGGGACCGCTCGAGTCGAGCGAGCGAGCGAGCGAGCGTCGCGCAGAAGCGTTCGACCTCGACGGGGCGCGCGCGCGCCCAGAGCGAGCTCCGACTGCTCGTTTCGGCCCGGCACAGCGCCGGCCGCGGGCTCGCTGCGGCCGCCGCCGGCACTTCCGAAGGAAGCGTCAGCGACAGGAGCAGCGAAGCCGCAGCGAAGGACATCGGCGAAAGCTTACGGCGCGGCAGCCCTTCCGACGAACGGATTGTGGAGCACGATCGTTTCGGCTCGGCGCGGACCGACGCTCACGAGGTAAATCGGGGCGCCCGTCTCCGTCTCGAGGAAGCGGATGTACGCGCGCGCCGCGCTCGGGAGCTCGTCGAGCACTCGGGCTCCCTCGAGCTTCTCTTTCCACCCTTCGTGCTCGACGAAGATCGGTTTCATGAGATTCGGTCGATCGAGCAGATCGAGCGGAAAATCCGAGACCCGACCGTTCGGCGTGTCGTACGCCACGCATACCTTGATGCGCGCGAGGCCGGTGAGCACGTCGAGCTTCGTGAGCGCGAGGCCGTCGAAACCGTTGACGCGCGCGGCGTAGCGCAGCGCCGGCAAGTCGAGCCAGCCCGTGCGGCGGGGCCGCCCGGTGACGGAGCCGAACTCGGCGCCGACCTCGCGCAGGTGCTCGCCGTCTTTGTCGCCGAGCTCCGTCGGGAACGGTCCTGCGCCGACGCGTGTCGTGTACGCCTTCGTGATGCCGATCACGGTGTCGATACGATTCGGACCGATACCGGCTCCGATGGATGCGCCGCCCGCGACCGCCGAGCTCGACGTGACGAACGGGTACGTACCGTGATCGATGTCGAGCAGCGTGCCCTGAGCGCCTTCGAGCATGACTCGCTTCTTTGCCCGCACCGCGTCGTTCACGAGCGCCGACGTGTCGCCGAGCAGCGGCACGAGGCGCGCGGCGCACGCTTCGAGAGCGCCGACGATGTCGTCGAGCTTCGGCTGCTCGCCGCCGAGGGCGCGCACCGTCGGACCCCACGCTTCGAGCGCCGCGGCGACGCGCTCGCGCAGCCCCTTGAACTCGCGGAGCTCGCCGGCGCGAATGCCGGTGCGACGCGCCTTGTCCTCGTACGCCGGGCCGATGCCCTTCTTCGTCGTGCCGATGGCGCGCCCCTCGGGAGCGCTCGTTTCGCGCAGCGTGTCGACGAGCACGTGATACGGAAGGATCAGGTGCGCGCGATCGCTCAGCACGAGGCGCTTCGAAACGTCCGGGTGTCCGCGCCGCCCGAGCTCGTCGATCTCCGAGAGGAGCACGCTCGGGTCCACGACCATGCCCTGCCCGAGCACGCAGACGCAGCCGGGTCGCAAGATGCCGCTCGGAAGGAGCCTGACGACGAGCTTCTCGTCGCCGACGACGAGCGTGTGCCCGGCGTTCGGACCACCGGCGTAGCGCACGACGACGTCGGCGAACTCGGTGTAGATGTCGACGATCTTGCCTTTGCCTTCGTCGCCCCACTGCGCGCCGACGATCGTAACGACGCTCATGGGCTCTCCTCGCTCTCGTCGCTCTCGAGCGACTCGAGCAACGCGGCCGTTGCGACGCCGAGCGCCCGAGGGTCGCGCGGCAGGGGTGTGCGGTCGAGGTCGTCGACGCGAACGAGCGTCGCCGTCTCCATGGTGATTTCCACGAGGTGCGTGTAGCGCCAAGCGCGCGCGTAGGCGAGAGGGTCTCCGGGGGGTGCGGCCGCCGAGGCCACCCGGCTCGCTCGAAGGGCCGCGAGCACGTCGGGGCCTCCGTGGCAGACCAAAAGGCGCGCGGGGGGCGCTCCCACCCCACCGGCGTGGCTCAAAGCCCAGCCGAGGTGGTCGAGGTCGAACGCGAAGCCGGCCGCCGGACCGCGCCTGCCGAACCGCTCGCCGAGCCCGTCGTAGCGACCCCCGACGCCGATGGCACGCCCCGGCCCGGCCGCCAGGACGCTGAAGACGGGGCCCGTGTAGTAGGCGAGGTCTCGGGTCTCGGCGAAGTCCACGACCACTCGAGGGGCGAGGCTACGCGCACTCACGGCGTCCGAAAGCGCCCGGAGCTCGAGCAGCGCCGCTCGCGCCGGCGTCGGGCCGAGCAACGCCTCGGCTCGTGGCCAAACGTCGTCGCCGCCGAAGAGCTCGGTGAGCGACGCGAGCGCCCGGCGAATGCCGGGCTCGAAGCCGTGGCGTTCGGCCCGCCGCGCGATCTCCGCGGCGTCGCGCGTTCCGAGCGCTTCGACGATGTCCCGCTTGCGTTCGTCGGGAGCGCCCGAGAGCAGCGCTCCCGCGATACCGGCGTGACCGAGGTCGAGCGTGAACTCGTCGAGCCCGGCCGCCCGCGTGGCCCGCGTCGCAACGTCGAGCACTTCGAGATCTGCGTCCATGCCGCCCGCGCCGACGAGCTCGATGCCGGCCTGCGGGATCTGCCGCTGCCGGCGCGCCCGCTCGTGACGCCGGCGGAGAACCGAGCCCTGGTAACACAGGCGCGCCGGAACCGGGGCTTCCGCGAGTCGGGTCGCAACGAGGCGGGCGATTTGCGCGGTCATGTCCGGGCGCAGCACCACGACGGCGCCCGTTTCGGGCTCGACGAAGCGCAAGATCTCGTGCTCGCCGAGCGAGCCGAGCCCCTGCTCGAGCACCGAGGCGTACTCGAAGATCGGAACGGTCACGAGCTCGTAGCCGCAGAGCTCGAACGCGCCGAGCAGGCGGCGCACGAGAGCGGATTGCGTCCCGGCCTCGCCGGGCAAGAGGTCACGCATGCCCGCCGGAAGCGGATGCTGCAGGCCCTTCGGCTGGGAGTCCCGGACGGAATCGGCTTCGGGCAGAGGCGGAATCGATTTTCGAGCCAAGGCGCCGGAGCTTATCAGAAAACGCGCTTTTCTCAGGACCGGCTTAACGCGTTTGGAGCGGCCCTGGCTCGATTCCCAAGCTACTCTCGGCGCCATGAGCGACGGACACGGTCACGAGCCAGCACTTCCCGTCATCGACGTGCGCGAGCACGGCGCGCAACGCGACGGCGTTCCGCAGGTGCTCGACCGCCGGCTCTTCATGCAGCTCCTCGTGTTCACCTGCGGGCGCGACCTCGAACCGAGCCGCGCCGTCGTGGGCCTGAGCCGTGCGCTCGGCAACCTCGCCGTCGGCTCCGTGCTCTACGAGGACGTAAACGACCCGTTCGGCTTCGGCTTGCTCACGTTCACCGAGGACCCCACGGACTTCGTCACGAAAGTTCGCCCGACGCTCGCTTCTCACGAGCTCGCCGGGCTGAGCCTTCGCCCTGAATTCACGATGCTCGGCCGCAGCTATTCGTCCGGCTACGAAATGGATCTCGAGCACTGGGTGCTCAAGCGTCCGCGTGAAACGGTGCTGAACGACGCGTGGCCCTGGGCGGTCTGGTATCCGCTGCGGCGCACCGGCGCCTTCGCCAAGCTCGAACGGCGCGACCAAGGCGGCATCCTGCGTGAGCACGGCACGATCGGCCGCGCCTACGCCGCGACGGACCTCGCCCACGACGTGCGCCTCGCGTGTCACGGTTTCGACGCCAAAGACAACGAGTTCGTCATCGGACTCATCGGCCCGGAGCTCCACCCGCTCTCACACATCGTGCAAGCCATGCGCTCCACGCGGCAGACCTCGGAGTTCATCGCGCAGATGGGCCCCTTCTTCGTCGGCCGCGCCATCTTCCGCCACGCGGGCTAGCGAACGGTTGCGATTTTCCGCACCGGCGTTGCAAGCCGCGAAGAAGAACCCTCGCCGAGGCGCTCGCTAGACGCCGATCTGATGATAGGCGGCCGTAATCTCGGACAAACGGCGGACCAGCGTGGCGACCTTGTTCGGATCTGCGTTCGGATGGCAGTCGGGATGGTGCTCGCGAGCGAGGCGGCGAAATGCCTGGCGAACGGCGGCCGCGTCCGCACCCGGTTCGAGACCGAGGGTTCGGTAGGCGCTCGCGCGTCCCGGGTCGTCGAGCGCGGCGAGACGCGCGCGCGTTTCGGCGTGGGCGTTCCCGCGCGCGCGCGGCCGACCGTGCAAGAAATCGCGCGGAGAGAGCCGAAGGCCGCTCGGTGTGAACGCGTTGGGGCGGCGCACGTGGAAGCGCACGGAGGCGTCCCGCAGGCGAAACATGGCGTCGAGGCGCGCTTGGAGCTGTAAGCGCAGCGCCGCGCTCACGAGGGCCGGACTCGCGAGCCGTTCGCCGACGAGGATTTCGCCGGCGCGCCTGCCGGGCTGTTCGAGCACGCAGCGGAGCAGGGTCGAGAGCGCGCCCCGATCGATGAGTTTTCGTTCGTGCAGGAGCTCGCCGATGCGCGACTGCTGGAGCTCCGTCTCGACGCCGTCCACGAACCCACGCGCAAGGTAGACGCGATGGCTGCGTCCCGAAGTCGCGCCGGTCGCTTCGACGAGCTCGAGTACGCCGCTCGCTTCGGCGCGGTGCAGGGTTCCGAGCAGGTCGCCGAGCGTCGCGAGCTTGAGGCGCCCCGGCAGGTTCATGCGCTCGGGAGTAGCCGACGGCCGCGAGGCCGGCCAAGTTTCGACCCTTGGACGGGCCCTAACGCGCCTCGACCTCGACCCCGAGTGATTTCGAGAGGCTCACGCACGCCGCGCCCGCATCGTTCGGGCACGCTACCGCGCGCGCCAATACCTCGATGCGTCCCCCTTCCCCCGAGCCGCGCACGAATCCGAGCACGACGCGCGGTGGAGCGCTCGTGCCTCGCACGCGTGATCGGAGCGGCGTCGCCGCCGGGGGAGCAGAAACGACGAGAGCGTCGCACCAGCCGATGCGGTGCCCCGCCGGGGGCTCGACATCGACCGTGCATACGAGCCGCCCGCTGCCGGGCTCCGTCCGACAGCTCATGGTCGCTCGGAGCTCGACGCGAGGGGCCGAGACCGCCGGCCAGACCGCCGAAACTGCGGCGAGCCCCAGCGCGAGGGCGAGGCGCGCGCTTCGGAAGCCGTTCGCCGAGGCCACCGCCGTCAGCCCTCGACCGCGCGCGGCGGCGCGTAGAAATCGACGAGCTCGATGGGAGTCGGCGAAAGCTCGACGATCACCTTGGCCCGCTCGCCTCGCGGATCGCCCCCGATCTGGAACGGGGCGGGCGGGTCGAGCTCGATCGCGACCTTGTCGACGAGAAAATCGAAAAGCACCTTCGGATTCTCGTAGTCGCCCCGCCAGATATCCCTGAGGTGGCGGATGAACTCCGCCGGGGCGATCGTCGAGATACGGAGCTGCATGCGATCCGGTCGCTCCTCCGCGTACGGGAACATGCGAAAGCCGTAGCCGTAGTACGGGATCGCCGAGAGCGCGCAAAGCCGCATCGGACCGTCGTACAGCACCTCGCCGTTGGCGAAGGGGCGGCCCTCGGCGCTGCCGCGCGCGCCGACACGCACGGCCTCCCCGCCGAGGTTCGTGACGCGGCACCGAGTCATCTTTCCGAGCAAGAGACTCGGCAGCGTGCGCGTGAGCGCGGCGATCGCATAGCCCGGAATGCCGCTCGATACGCCCTTCAACACCGTGCGCCCGAGCCTCGATTTTACGGCGGAATAGTCCGAGAGAACGTGGGCGTCGGCGCCGAGCCCGCAGAACGGTGAGATGATCCCTTCGGCCTCGACGAACCGCACGGCGCGACTTCCCGCCTGCTCGCAGAGTCGACGAATGTCGGCACCGAGCTCGCGCCCCTCGACGTCCCGGGCGCCGACCACCCACGCGAGCGCGTTGCCCGTTCCGAGCTTCAGCAGGCCGAAGCGAGGCACGCCGCCGCCGCGCTTTCTCACTTCGCGAACGACTTCCGTAACCATCACGGTGAACGTGCCGTCACCGCCGCCCGTGAGCACCGTGTCGTAGCCGCGCACGACGAGCGTCCGCGCGATGTCGCGCGCGTCGTCGAGATTTCTCGAAACGAACAGGTCCGACCCCTCGAGGATGCGGTCGAGCGTCGAGATGACGTCGGCCGTGACGTTCTTCGCCCTTCCGTTGACGACCACCGCGACGCGGCGGAGCCCGGTCGGAGCGATGCTTTCGGTCCGGCTCGGCGGGGCTTTCGGGGGTTCTTGGCTATTCGGCACGGTCTCGAGGTGCTTCGGGAGCGACTCGCGGGCGCCGGCGGAGGGGCTCGCGAGAACGCGAGAGATATCAGGCCTTTCGGCGTGGCGCGCCCGGTAGTATAGGCCTGACTCAGGTCACCGAAGGGCGACTCGAAAACGGGCGGCTTTCGGGGTCCTAATCGATGGGCAAAAAGAACGAAAAGAGCAGGGCCAAGGCGGAGGCGAGGAGCGTTCCGCCCTCGTCCGCCTCGCGCACGTCGTCGGTGCGGCCGCCGCCGCCGGTCAAGACGCTTCCCGTGCCGCACGCGCCGTCCGCATCACCGCGGCGTTTCGGCTCGCGCGGCGCCGCCCCTTGGGCCGTGCGCCATGCGGAGAAGCGCGCCGCCGAAGCCGCCGCTCGCCTGCGCGAGCCCCTGCGCCCCGGGAGCGCCCGCGCTACCCTGCGCACTCCGGAGCAAGCGGAGCGCATCAAGGCGCGCATCGGAGAGCTTCACAGCGTGCTCGGGCGCGTCCGCTCGCTGCGCAAAAATCTCGCCGAGAACTTCTTCGAGCTCGCGCGCGCGCTGCGTCACATCGCCGACGAGAGGCTCTTCGACGCCAAGGGCTATGCGACGTTCGAGGCGTTCGTCGAGCGCGAGATCGACCTCGGCAAGGTCGTCGCCCTCCGCCTGGCCCGCATTCCCGAGCTCTTTCAGGAGCGGGCCGCCAAAGAGCACGGCGTCGACGCGGTCCTCGCCGCGGTGGGAGCGCTCGAAACCGCGGCCAAACCGCAGGTAAAACGCGCCCCGGGCACCCAGCGCGGCGGCCTTCCGCTCAAGCCCCCGAAGTGAGGCGGGAGCCCGCGCCCGGCGCGTGCTAGGCATCGCGCGGCCGTAGCGGCCCTTGTTCCACCATGCGCTTCATCGACGAATGCGACGTCCGGGTCGAGGCCGGCGACGGCGGTAACGGCGCCATCGCGTTCCGGCGCGAGAAATTCGTGCCGTTCGGCGGGCCCGCGGGCGGCGACGGCGGGCGCGGCGGCGACGTCGTGTTCGTCGCCGATCCCGGACTCGGCACGCTCTACGATCTCACCCAGGGTCGCGTGATCCGCGCCGACGCCGGTGAGAACGGTCAGGGTAAAGATTGCTACGGGCGCGCGGGCCGAGACCGCGAGGTACGAGTGCCCGTCGGAACGCAGGTTTTTCTGGCCGAAACGGGTGAGCACCTCGGCGAAATCACGAAGCCGAACGCGCGGCTCGTCGTCGCCAAGGGCGGCCAGGGCGGCCGGGGCAACATCCACTTCGCGAGCTCGACCGAGCGCGCGCCGCGCCGCGCCGAGCCGGGAGCTCCCGGCGAACGCTTCGACCTGCGGCTCGAGCTCAAGGTGATGGCGGACGTAGGCCTGCTCGGTTTCCCGAACGTCGGCAAGAGCACGTTCATCTCGAGCGTGAGCCGAGCGCACCCGAAAGTCGCCGATTATCCCTTCACGACGCTCGAGCCACACCTCGGGGTCGTAACGCTCGGTGAGGCGCGGCACGGGCTAGGACGCACGTTCGTGGTTGCCGACATCCCTGGGCTCATTCCCGGAGCGAGCGAGGGCGCGGGCCTCGGCATCCGGTTCCTCCGGCACCTCGAGCGGACCCGGCTCCTACTTCACCTCGTCACCTTCGAAGAGGAATCGGAGCGCTCGCCGCTCGCCGACTACCAGGCGCTTCGCCACGAGCTCACGGCCTTCGATCCGGAGCTCGCGAAACGCCCCGAAATCGTCGCGATGACCAAAGCGGATCTTCCGCACGTGCGCGAAGCCTACGAGACCGTGAAGGACGAGTTCGCCGCCATCGGCATCGACCTCTGGCTCGTGAGCGCGGCCACGCACGAGGGCATCGATCGACTGCTGCTCGAAATCGAGCAGCGCCTGGTCTTGCCTTAGCGTCTCGCCGTTTTCTCTCGAACCTCAGCCGCCGGGATCGGCAAAGTCGTCGAACTGGTCGAAGTTGTCGTCGCTCGCGAGATTGTCGAAACGCGTGTACGAGTCGGTGAACCGCGTTTCGACGACGCCGGTCGGGCCGTTGCGCTGCTTCGCGACGATGAGCTCGGCGACACCCTTCTTCTCGGTGCTTTCGCGGAAGTAGTACTCGTCGCGGTAGATGAAGACGATGGTGTCGGCGTCCTGCTCGATGGCGCCGGACTCGCGCAGATCGCTGAGCTGCGGGCGCTTGTCCTTCGTGGTGCGCGTCTCGACGGCACGGTTCAGCTGACTGAGAGCGATCACGGGGACCTGCATCTCCTTGGCGAGCGCCTTCAGCCCGCGTGAAAGCTCGCTGATCTCCTGCTCGCGACTCTGCGCGTCGCGGCGGCCCTGCATGAGCTGAAGGTAGTCGATGGCGACGAGCCCGAGGCCTTGCGCAGGGGCGTGCGAATCCCCGCGCTGGATCTCGGCCTGGAGGCGGCGAATCTTGGCGCGCAGATCGAGCAGCGTGAGCGCCGGCGTGTCGTCGATCCAGAGCGGCAGGCGACTCAGGCGAGCCGCGGCGTCCGTGAGCTTCGGCCAATCTTCGCGCAGCGGGCGCCCGCTGCGAATGGCGGACATGTTGACGCGAGCTTCGGACGAGAGAAGTCGCGCTGCCAGCTGCTCGCGCGGCATTTCGAGCGAGCAGAACAAGACGCCGAATCCCGGCTGTTCGACGGGAGCTTCGAAATACGGCTCGCCTTCGGCGGGGGCCCGCACGCTCTTCGGAGCCGCGATGTTCACCGCCAGGTTCAAGACGAACGACGTTTTCCCCATCCCGGGGCGGGCCGCCACGATGTAGAGATCGCCGCGGTGCACGCCGGAGCAGAGCCGATCGAGGCCGGTGAAGCCCGTTTCGATGCCCGTCACGCCGCCGCCACGCCGCGCGGTCTCGGTCAGGATGTCGAACGCCTTGTGGATCGCTTCCTTCGCGGAAACGACCGACGAGGTTGCCGGCACACGTGCGATGTCGAACACGGCCTGCTCGGCCGAGTCGATGAACTCCTGGACGTTCTCGACGCCGGCGTATCCCTGAGCGGTCACGTGCTGGCACGTCGCGATGAGCTGGCGCGTGCGCCACTTCTCTCGGATGATGCGCGCGTGGTTTTCGATGTGCGCGACCGCGGGCGTCGCATCGACGAGCTGCACGAGGTAGGGCTGGCCCCCGATCTGTCCAAGCCGGTTCCGATCCCGTAACCAATTGGCGACGGACACGATGTCGACCGGCTGACCGAGCGAACCCTTGAGGTCGAGGACGGCCTCGTACACGCGCCGGTTCGCGTCGGCGTAGAAGTGTTCGGGAGCCAGCGTTTCCTGCACCCGATCGAACGCGTCCCCATCGAGCAGGATGGCGGACAGGACCGCCGCTTCGGCGTCGAGATCGTGAGGCGGAACGCGGCCTCCACTCGGGACCAGGTTCAGAGCCGCTTCACTCATGGTCGCTCCTCGTTTTTGCGGATGAATCCATCACTGTACATCGGTTCAGACTGACGAACAAAGTCTTCCCCAACCCCTCTCACCCCACCCCAAGTTTCCCAGAGGGATCTCAACGAGTTGTCCCCAGGGTCTCAAATGCGCATCGCCCCGGGAGTGCGAGCACGCCCGGGGCGACAGGTGTACCGAACCCGGCGAGCGGGCTCGACGGCGGGGACCTTATGATCGGCGCGCCCGCGCTGTCAACGCAAACGCACCGCTCCTTCTTCTCGACGACGCGTCCGAGAGGTCCGAGCCGTTACTTCTTTTTCACGACGTCGATCTTCAGCGCGGCGTTCACGTCGGGGTGGAGGCGGATCGAGATTTCGGCGGGGCCGAAGGTCTTGATCGGATCCTTGAGCTGGATCTTTCGCCGGTCGAGCTCGACGCCGACGCGCGCAAACGCCTCGGCGATGTCACGCGACGTGACGGAGCCCCACATTCTGTCCTCGTCGCCCGCAGCGCGCTCGATCTGCACGCTGACGGCGCCGAGGCGTACCTCGACCTCCTTCGCACGCGAGAGCTCTTCGTGCGCCTGCTGAGCGGCCGTGCGCCGCAGCTCTTCGACGCGCTGGAGGTTCCCGGCCGTCGCGGGAACGGCGAAGCCCCGCGGCAAGAGATAGTTTCGCGCGAAGCCGGGGCGAACCTTGACGATATCGCCGCCACTTCCGAGGTTTTCCACGTTGCTCTTCAAGAGCACCTTCACGTTCGTCGCCATCACAATCCTCAATCGTTGGTGGTGAACGGCAAGAGCGCGATGTTGCGCGAACGCTTCACCGCGAGCTGAATGGCGCGCTGATGCTTGGCACAGGCGCCGGAAATCCTTCTCGGCACGATCTTTCCGCGTTCGCTCACGAAGTATTTCAGCGACTGCGGATCCTTGTAATCGATGGGCGGAGCGTCATCGGAGCAGAACGTGCAGCCACGGCGCCGCGAGCGGCGCGGTCCAGGCGCGTCCATATCCATCCGGTCCCTGGGTCCCTCGCGCATCATGACACGACCTCCTGTTCAGCCTCGGCGGCCGGTTCGTCGGCGGCGAAGTCGTCTTCCACGTCGGCATCGGCAGGGCGCTGGCGCTCCGGGCTCTCCTCGAATCCGAGCAGCTGCTCGATGCGTTCACCCTCCTCTTCGCCGGGCTGCGGCGGTTCGACGGCTTCGAACTTCACGTCTTCGGCGTTCACGCTGACGGTCGCCGGATCCACGTCTTTGCGCACGCTCACCGTCTGGTACTTCACGACTTCGTCGAGCATGCGCAGATTGCGCTCGAGCTCGTTCACGACGTCGCCCTGACCGAGGTAGCGGAGATAGACGTAGACGCCGCGCTTCTGCTTGTTCACGGGGAAGCTCAGCTGGCGCCGCCCCCAGTTCTCGATGGAGGTGAGCGTCCCCTTGCCCTTCGTCATCACCTCACCCACTCGCGTCGCCACGCGCTCTTGCGCGTCACGCGTCACGTCGGGACGAAGACTGTAGTTTGTCTCGTATTCTCGGGCCCGGACCGGACCCGCACTGGCTTTCGGCATCGATTCTCCTTCTGGACTTACGGCCCCCGGTCACGGCCGGGAGCAAGGAGCGTCTCACCCGGGGGTGGGACGACGGTTGGTGGTGTTCATTGCCGCCGCAAGCCCATGCTTTGCGACGAGCTCGATGGTGTCGGCGGCGCGTTCGACCAGTGGGCCGAGCTCCGCCTTCTCCGAAGAGCGGAAGCCCTCTAGCACGAAATCTCGGCCGCTACCCTGAAATCCCGGCTTCGGCTTGCCGATCCCCCTGCGGAGCCGGCCGTAATCGGACGTTCCCAGCGCCTGGGTAATGGAT
>DASUTR010000636.1:0-2619 GCA_036374535.1 Polyangiaceae bacterium | reverse complement strand
GGAAGCGGTCGGGCGCAGGGACCGGGATCTCGGGGCTCAGCTTCGGCGGGCGTTGAGCAGCGTCGCGCTCAACGTTGCTGAGGCTTCGGGCAACCAGGGTGGCAATACGCGCTTGCGCTACGAAAGCGCTCGCGGGTCCTTGTACGAAGCACGGGCCGCGCTTCGTATCGCGGTCGCGTGGGGGTATGTCGCGCCCGAAAGTGCACGCGGCGTCCTTGAGAGCCTGAACGCGCTCGGTGGGCGGGTTTATGGGCTTGCTCGGCGCTAGCGGGGGTCGATGACGGAGTTGCAGGTGAACGTCACGTCGAGGGTGGCGTCGGCGGCGGCCTGGACGGTGTCGCACGTAGAGTCGCAGAGCACGATTTGGGTGGGGGCGAGCGGGTCGTCGTAGTGCCAGGAGTTCGGGGCGGCGCAGGTCGAGTCGTAGGTGAGGTCGATGGTGGCGCCGCCGCTCGTGTAGGTGACGGCGACCTTGTCGCGCTCGAACTGGCGGCCGTCGGGGATGGGCGGGATGCGGAGCTCGCACGAGATGGACGTGCCGCGGATTTCGTTCACGGCGGCGCTGAAGGCCATTTGCGTTTGCGCGGGGTTGCCCGTGTCGATGATGTACGCGCGCTCGGTGCCGCCCGCGACGGCGACGGCCGAGAGGTTCATGACGGTTTCGGGGGCCATCATGCCGTCGTCGTCGGTGAGCGGCGGATTCGCGACGCCGATGACGTACGTGGGGATGTCGGCCGAAACGGCGCCGACGGCGTCGACGACGCTCTGGATCGTGTTGTCGCTGCAGCCTTGCGGGTAGCCGTCGGTCACGAGGACGAAGACGTAGCGGGCGGGATCGGTCGCTCGCGTCGCTTCGATGTACGAAAGCACGCCGTTGACGACGTGGAGCGTCGGCGTCCCGCCGCGCCACGACCCTGCGCGGATACCGTCGAGTGCGGCGCCGAAGGCGGGCGACGGGAGCGGCGTCATCGGCACGATGGGAGCTTCGTAGCTACCGTCGACGCATTTTTCCTCCGACGCGGCGACGGGGAATGCCGTGAGGGACGCCTCGAGCCCCGCCGACGCCGCGTCTTCGAAAAACGCACGAGTCGCCGCGACCACGGGCTCCCACTTCAAGCTTGCGTCGTGCCACGGATAGTCCCCTTGGCCCATGCTGCCCGAAACGTCGAAGGCGAAGGCAAGGCGTACCGGCAAGAGGTTCGTGCCGGCCTTTTGTGAAGCGCACTGTTCACCCGTGCCGCCGCTGCCGGACGCCCCCCCGACCCCGATGCTGCCGCCGATGCCCGTGCTGCCCCCGATTGTCGCGGCGCCGCTCGAGCCGCCGATGGTACCGGCACTACCGCCCCCGCCCTGACCGGAGCCGCTGGAGCCGCCGGAACCGCCTCCGTCCCCGTCGTCGACCCCGTGACTCTCCTCCCCGCCACCGCTGCAGCTGGCCGCTGCGAGGCAAAAACAGAGAACGAGAAGGCTTTTGGTTCGAAGCGTCGAGGTCAGGGGGGATGGGGTCACGTAATAGTGTGTCCTGGAAGGGACCGACTCGCTCACGGACGGGCGTCGGATTCGACGATTTGTAACCCCTTTCGGCGCGCTCGAGCGACGCTTTGCTAACCTTGCCGGTCTCCGAATGGCCCGCATCGCCCTCGTTTCTCTGCTCTTCGCCGCCTGTGCGACGAGCGGTGCCGTCGACTCCGCTCTCCACGGTGATCTCTCGTCGCTTCGCGCGCGGCTCGCGGAAGAAAAGCGCCGCGGCGCCCTCGACCAGGGGCGCGTCACCGAAATCGCTCACGCCGTCGCCGCCCGCGAGATCCACTCGGGAGCCGGAAGAGCGGGGGCGCGCCGCATTCATTCCCTGCGCGGGTGCTCGAGGCCGCTGCTCGGCGAGCTCGACGAGCGCGCCGACCGCCCGGACGAAGGAGGCGCCGAGGCGACGCTCGTCTTGTTCGCGGCGGGACGCCTGCGCCACGCCGGCCTAGTCGAGAAATACTCCGAAGCCGACAGCCCCGCGTGGCGAGCGGTTGCCGCGCGTGCGGCCGTCAGCGCGGAGTTTTTCGCGCTGCGCCGCAAGTACTACGCGGATCCCGACGAGCGCGTACGTCGCGCGGCGCTCGAGGCCGCAAACGAAGCGCCCGCCGCGCTCGACTTCGACGCGATTCACGAAGCTGCCCGGCTCGATCCGGATCCGCAGGCGAGAAGCCTCGCCGTGCGGGCGCTTGGACGGCTCGGCGGCGAGCGCGCGGCGCGCGGGCTCATGGATCTCTGGGAGCGCGCGGAGGAAGACGTGCGGCTCGCGATCCTCGGCGCGTACGCGACCCGAGCTACGTTCGTCGCGGGCGGGCGCGAGGCGCTCCTGCGCCAGGCCGAATCGAAGCGCGGCGTCGTGGCGGTGGCCGCCGCGGGCGAGCTCTTGCGCGTGGACCCCGCCTACCGCGAAACCGCCGTGGCCCTCCTCGTGCGTGCGCTCGGCGACGGCGACGCCGACGAACGGCGGCTCGCCGTCCTCGTCGCGCCGGTCGATCACCCGGCGGTGGTCGCTGCGCTCCGCAAGACGGGCGAGGCCGATCCCGACGTGCGGGTAGCGGCGCTCGAGAAGCTCGCGGGAATCGCCGCCGAGCGCGCGCG
>DASUTR010000635.1:0-4592 GCA_036374535.1 Polyangiaceae bacterium | reverse complement strand
CCCGAATAGCGGCTCGCCGGTCCGCACACGCGCGAGCGCTCGCCGACAGCGCGGTCAGCCGCCGTGAAACCTCGAATCGTTCCTGATCGTTGGCTTCTTTGCTACACTTGGTCGCGGTGGGACGACGAACCATGAAGCTTTCATCCGTTTTCGTTGGGCTCTTGGCGCTTGCCTCGCTGCAAGCGTGCGGCGAGCCCGAAGAAACCTGCACGTGCACCTGCACCTGCGCGAGCGGCCAGAAATCGACCCTCGACGACGCAAAAGACGACGAAGATTGCGCGACCGCGTGCGCCGCGACGTGCGGAAACGACGGGTATTCCACGAACTACGACTGCACGACGCAGGGCTGACGAAGCTCCCCGGCCGTACCCAGGCGGCGCGGCGATGGCCCACTGGCGGTGCGACCCGAGCGCACTAAGCTTTACTGCGGCTTGGACGACTTACAGCAGAGCCGCCTTCGGGCAGCGGTCTTCGCCCTGCTGACCGCAGCGACGGCGGCGAGCCTAGTCGGCACGGCGCTCGCGCCGTACCTCTTGGTGAAGAGTCCGCTGCTGCTCGTCGCGATCTCGCCGGCGTCGCACCACGTCGTGCTCGCCGCCGCGTCCGTCGAGCCGGTGCCGCTCATTTTGGTGGCAACGGCGCGGCGCGTTCTCACGGGCATCGCCGCGTACGGGCTCGGTCTGCTCTACGGCCGCGCAGCGCTCGGTTGGATCGATCAGCGCTATCCCCGCCTTTCGCGTTTCGTCGCCTGGGTCGAGCGGCTCTTCGCACGCTTTGGTGTTGCGCTCCTCATCGTTGCGCCCGCCCCCACGGTCGCGCTCCTGGCGGGCGCGGCGCAGAGCCGATTTCTACCCTTCCTCGTCGCGGTGACCGTCGGCCACGCGCTGTGGAACGGCGTCGGCGTTTACGTGGGTGACGCCGCGGCGGTCTGGACGGACCTTCTGACGAGCTTCATCGGTGAGCACCTCGTCGAAAGCACGTTCGTCTGCGCCGCCCTCGTGGCGCTCCAGCAAACACTGTCCCGCCTCGCGCGCCGCCGCCGCCAGGCCGGTATGCCGATTCCCCCCGCTTGAGGCGAGCTCGCGGCTACGCCTGCTCGTCGCGCGGCTGCGGGCCCGGAACGATACCGACGAGATCCGGATCTTCGCCCGGCTCGGCGCTGCGTTCCTCTTTCCCCGCCTTGCGCTCGGCGCGGCGCGCGGCTTTGTCTGCTCGTTGTTCCTTGCGCGCGAGCTCCCGCTGGCGCTTTTTTTGGGTCGGATTGCCTGCCATCACCAATTTCCCTTCGATTCTTCCAAGCTATTCGCTGACGTGCCGGCCGCCTGCGCCGTCGCAAACGGCCTTGGCACGGCGATTCGGCGGTCTCGCCTCAGATCAGGCGCACGTCCTCCGCCCGGGGGCCCTTGGGGCCTTGCCCCGCCGTGAAGGACACGCGTTGGCCCTCTTTGAGATCGTTCATCGAGACGCCCACGAGCGCGGACTGATGGAAGAAAATGTCCTTGCCGGTTTCCGTCGTGATGAAGCCGAACCCTTTGTCGGTCAACCGCTTAATCGTTCCTTCTGCCATGCCATGCTCCTGGTTATCGATACGTGGAAAGCCACGCTCGTGGTTTCATTCGCGTCTTACTGCGAGGACGCGTGCGCCGGCGACGAACTTCGACGCCCTTCGGCGCGATTGCAGGCGGAGTCTCGCACGGCTTTCGCCGATGATCAACGGGGATGGGTCATTCTGCTACACCCGACCCGCCTGAAAAATCACGTTTCCCGAACTCTCCGAACAAACGTGAGAGCGACCCAGCGCGCGAAATGCACGAGGACCCGCGCCGGGTTTACCGCGGGAGGCGGAGCGCAACGAGAGCGTCGAGGCTAGGGCGAGAGAGGGAAGCGGGGAGGTTCGGAAGGAGGGCGCTCGTAGCGTCAGGAATATTGGCGGGGTGCACGATCCCGACTTGGATCGCGCGGGCGGCCTGGTCGAGCAAGATGAAGAAGTAGCGGTCACCGTCGGGCCGGCGCCAAACCGGGCAGCCGTTCGTCGCGCCGCCGAAGACGAGCTCGGGGCCTCGTTCGTAAGCGCTTTGGGCGCAAGCGTCGATGACCTCGACGTCCGCCGGAAAGGTGTCGCGCCGGCAGCTCGCTTGGCAGACGGCGCCGCCGACGTGGCCCTCCTGGAACGAACGTACGCCGGTGCTCGCGAACTCACGATTCGAAAAGGCGTTGTCGTCCATCACGACTTCGAAGACGTTGATCTCTCCGCAGCCGTCGCCGACCGTCCCCGTCTTCGAGTAGCAATTGCACGCGCCGTTCCATTTGCGCCCGCCGTCGCGCACGAGCTCCGAAGCGACGAACGCGACCCAGGGGCCCGGTTTTCCCGCGCCGGTGCCGCTACATGCCGCGAGCCCGGCATCATCGAACGACATCGAGCCGAGAAAGACCACGAGCTTCGACCCCGAAAATCCTCGGTGCAAAATGCCGGGATCGTCCGGGCAGTAGTAGTCGCGGCCGTCACCGCAGTCGAACGTCGGCTCTTGCATTACGTAGCCGACGCAATCGTTCTGCGTGAGATCGCCCGGGAACTCCCGCGAGCCGTCGCCCTCTTGGGTAAACCAGAGATTGTCGGAGACTCTCGTGCGCGCATCCCACGCCGTCACGCGCTTCCAGTCCGCGCTCGGCTCGTCGGTCGCGGGCTGATAGATCGCAAGTTGCTTCACGTCGATCGCCTTGAGGATGAGTGTCATCTCCTCGTCGAACGGCGATAGCTCGGCGCTTTCGGTCGCGTGCTGCTTCATGCAGCAGTGTCCGCCCCAGGTATCGGTGCCGTCCTTGTAGTCGCAGGCGGGGTCACCCGGCTCGCGATCGATACGGCGCGGCCACCAGCCGGCGGCTCCTACGTTCGTGAAGCTCATGGTCCCACCGCGGGTGACGGTCGAGCGCGTGAACGGGTACGGTCCGAGATCGCCCGAACGACCCGCGGTCGCGCCGCCGTTGCCGGCACCGCTCGCGCCGTCGAGACCACCCATGCCGAACGAACCGCCGCTTTGCGCGCCTGCGCCGCCCGCTGGAACGCCGGCATTGCCGGTGCCGGCGGAACCCGCGCTCGACGCGCCGGAGCTCGCGCCCGTGCCTTCGCTTCGAGGGGACTTGGCTTTCGTCCCGCACGAGAGCGCGGCCGCCGCCATGCCGAGGCACGCCAGCCGGGAAAGGTGCGAGCGCGACAGACCCACCATCTTAGCACGGCCAATCCGGCGACAATTCTCGGACGTTCGTAGCGTATACTCACACGCAGTGCTCGGCGCACCGAGCTCTGCCGACGCAGGCGCAATGTGATGATTCGAACCGCAGGGATCTGCGCGGCGCTGTCCGTCGCGGCATGCACGAGCGGCGAGCGCAAGGAGCCGAGCGGCATGGATGAGCCCGCCGGCGGCACGGCCGGCGCAACGAGCGCGGGCGGCTCGAGTGGAGCGGCCGGCGCAACGAGCGCGGGTGGCTCGAGTGGCTCGGGCGGGGGAGTGAGCACGGGCGGCTCGAGTGGCTCGGCGGGTGCCGGCGGCGGTTCGGGATCCGGGGGCGCTGCCGGCGCGGTGACGACTACCGATGCTCCCTCGTCGGCGCTCACGTTCACCGCCTCGGACGCCGTGATCATGAATCCGGAGCGTGGCTTTTACGCGACCGCCAATCTCGCGACCGGTCGAAACTTCTCGAACGTCCGCCAGACACGAAAAACACTGCTGTACGGAAGGGTGCCTCTGGACGAGTACTTGGGTGAGAACCACGCACAGGACCTTCCCGAAGACGTGTTGGACGACACCGACGCGGGCTTTGCCGCGGCCCGCGCCGCGGGCGTCAAGGTCATCTTGAGGTTCCAGTACGACAACGGCGAGGGGTACGACAGCGGCATGGGCGCGAACGACGCGCCCAAGGAGTGGATGCTCCGGCACATCGAGCAGCTCGCTCCCATCCTCGAAAAGAACGAGGACGTCTTGTTCGTCTATCAGGCGGGCTTCATCGGGGCCTGGGCGGAGTGGCACACGTCGCAGAACTTTCGCGACGGCACCGCCGACGCCGCCATCCGGAAAGAAATCGTCGAGGCGATGCTCGCGGGCTCTCCCGAATCGCGCACGGTCGGGCTCAGGTACCCCGCCTACAAGCGAATGTTCTACGGCACCGCGCCCATTTCGGACACGCAGGCGTTCACCCCCACGAGCATCGCTCGGGTCGGGCACTTCAACGACTGCTTCGTTTCGGGTACGGACGACGTGGGCACGTATCAGTACGAGCCGATGGCCACGCTCAAGGACTACCTGGCGCTCGACACGCAGTACGTGCCCATCGGTGGGGAGACGTGCGCCACTCACGCTCGCAACGAGTGTCCGATCGCCACGGCCGAAATGGAGCGTTTCCACTTCACGTACATCAACGAGGAGTACAACCAGGCCGTGCTCGACCGGTGGACGGCCGGAGGCTGTCGCGCCGAAATCGACAGGAAGCTCGGCTACCGAATCGCGCTCACGTCCGGCAGCGCAGCCACCGCGGTGAAGCCGGGAGGCAGCTTCACGCTCACGCTCGGCCTCGAGAACCATGGCTGGGCGACGATG
>DASUTR010000634.1:0-11580 GCA_036374535.1 Polyangiaceae bacterium | reverse complement strand
CGCCGATCCGCGCGTGCCCCCGTGGGCGCTCGAGCTCGCGCGCCACGAAGCGCTCGACGTGCTCGTGGGCTCGCTCGCCGAACCTCCGAGACCCGCCGAGCTCCCGGAGCTCGACGCCGAGCGGGGGCTCACGTTTACGGGCACGGCACGTGTGGTGAAAAGCGCGTTCGCCGTGCACCGGCTGAGCGCCGCCGCGGACGATCGCACCGAACCGGAGCGCTCGCCGACGGCGCTCTTCGTCTATCGAAGTCCGGAGCACGAAGTGCGCTACCTCGAGCTCACGCCTCTCGCCGCCGCGCTGCTCGAGCGCCTCCTCACCGGGCAGACTCTGCGGAACGCGCTCGAAGGCGCGACCCGCGAGCTCGCGACGCCGCTCGACGCCCGGGTGCTCGAGGGCGCGGCACGGGTGCTGAGCGAGCTCGCCGAGCGGGGGGCCATCACGGGAGCCAGGGAGCCCGGCGAAGCGGATTTGCAAAAACCTCGAGAACCGACGGAAAATGCCGGCAAACGCCGCGCGCCCGAAAGGACGGGATGATGGAACGCGACCCTCTGAACATCGTCGGACAGACCGTTGCCGAGAAGTACCGCATCGAAAAGCTCGTCGGCGAAGGAGGCTTCGCGGTCGTCTATCGGGCGCTCCACACGATCTGGAAGAAGCCGGTCGCCATCAAGTTTTTCAACGGTCTCGCGTCCGCTCCCGTGGATCAGCGCGAGCAGTTCCAAGAGGCGTTCGTCCAGGAGGGCGCGCTCCTCACCGAGCTCTCGAGCGAGACCGCCGCGATCGTCCAGGCGCGCGACATCGGCACGCTGACGCTGCCCGACGGGCAATGGATGCCGTTCATGGTGCTCGAGTGGCTCGAGGGCGCGACGCTCGACGAGCTCCTCGAGCGCGATCGCGCCGCGGGCCGGCCGCCGTGGAGCATGGGCGAGGTGTACGCGCTGCTCGCGCAGGTGGCCGCCGCGCTCGACGTGGCACACGGCAAAGGCGTCGCGCATCGCGACATCAAGCCGGCGAACCTGTTCGTCCTCGCCGGCGACGCGCGCAGCGGTCGCGTGGGCGTCAAAGTGCTCGATTTCGGCGTCGCCAAGATGATGAGCGACAACACGCAGCTGAAAGCGGCGCTCGCGAAGACGGGCATGGGCGTCACCTCGTTCACGCCACAGTACGCCGCTCCCGAGCAGTTCACGCGCTCGTACGGAGCGACGGGCCCCTGGACCGACGTGTACGCGCTCGCGCTCGTCGCGGTGGAAATGCTCACGCTGCGTCCCGCGCTCGAAGGCGACGACATCGTGCAGCTCGGGTTCTCGTCGGGTAACCCCGGGCGGCGCCCGACGCCGCGAACGCTCGGCCTCGGCGTGCCCGACGGCGTCGAAGCGGTGTTCCAAAAAGCGCTCGCCGTGTCGCCGAAAGATCGCTTCGCGCGCACGGCGGAATTTTGGGCGGCGTTCGGCGCCGCGCTCGGCGCGGACCGGGCGTCGGTGATCGGGATGCCGCCGAGCCTTTCGTACCCGACGCAGCGCAGCGCGCCGACCGCGCCGACCGCACCGACCGAGCTTGCGCCGCCGGAGCTTCGCGTCGCATCGACGACCGGGGGCTCGACCGCGGCGACGGGCCCCGGTCCGGGCGAAACCAAGAGCAACAAGACCCTTCTCATCGTCGCCGGAGGAATCGCCGTCGCGGCAGCCATCGGCGCCGCCGTCTTCCTCAAAGGCGGCGCGAGCGGCGAGCGTGAATCGGGCGAAGCCGCAGCGGCGCGATCGATTCCGGCGGCCGTTTCCGCGGCGCCGCCCGTAGCGAGCGCGCCCCCGCCGGAGCCCAAGTGCCCGGAGGGCATGGCGACGATCAAAGCGGGCCAATACTTCCAGGGCTCGGACGCGAAGGACGCGCTCGACAACGAAAAGCCCGCCCACAATGTGTCGCTCGACGCCTACTGCATCGATCTCCACGAAGTGACGACCGGCGACTACGAAGCCTGCTCGACCGTCGGCAAGTGCAAACGCGCCGGCACCGAGGTCGATTGGCCGAAGATCACGGACGCCGACAAGAAGCTCTACTCGCCGCTCTGCAATTTCGGGCAGAAAGACAAAGCGGATCACCCGATCAACTGTGTGAGCTGGGAGATGGCGCGCACCTATTGCAAGGCGCAGGACAAGCGCCTGCCGACCGAAGCCGAGTGGGAGTACGCGACGCGCGGCCCCGACGGGCGCGTCTACCCCTGGGGCGACGAAGCACCGACCGCCAAGCACCTGAACGCCTGCGGCACGGAATGCGTGACGTGGGGGCGGAAGCGCGGCGCCCCGTTAGAAGCCCTCTACCAAGAAGACGACGGCTACCCGACGACGGCTCCCATCGGAAAGTTCGAAGCGGGTCGCTCGCGTTTCGGTCCGTATGACGTGGTCGGAAACGTGTGGGAGTGGGTCTCCGACTGGTACGCGGATTACACGCCGGACGAAAAGAAGAATCCCGCCGGGCCCGACGGCGGTGAGCGCAAGGTGATCCGCGGCGGCGCCTTCAACGGAAGTTACACGAGCTGGCTCCGCCCCTCGTTCCGCTACGCTCAGGATCCGAACGCGCTCTCCTACGGGATCGGCCTCCGCTGCGCGAAATCGCTCACCCCCTGACTCCGAAGCAAGTTGCGGATCCGGCTCGATCCGAGCGACACTCGGGTAGATGCGTGCGGGGCCCCTCGACGACGCGCGGCTCAGAGCGATCGAGGAGTGCCTCAACCGAGGGCGCTACGACGAAGCCCAACGAAAACTCGCGGCGCTCGCCACGACCGAGGGGCTCGACCAGGGCCTCGCCTACCTCTCCGCGCGCCTCTTGTTTCATCGCGGGAGGCTCGACGCCGCGAGCATCGCCAACCGGCTGCGCGACGTCCTGAAGGCCCGGCCGGATTTTGCCGAGGCGCGGCGTTGGCTCGAGACCGTCGAACGCAGCCAGGCCGCCACGCAGCCGCCGCCCGGCGGAGTGTCGCGGCCCCCGCCGCTCATGACTCGCCCCGCGCCGCCGAACGAATCGCCGGCGGTGAGCCAGCCTCCGTTCGTAACTCAGCCCCCGGGCGTGACGCTGCCGCCCGTGGTGACCTACCCTCCGGCGCGCCTCGAGACGCCACGGGTTCCCGGGACCGGCGCAGTCATCACCTTGGCGCCGCGCAAACCGGCGAGCCTCGGAACCCTCGAGCTTCCGAAGTCCGAGCTCCCGACGGAACCTGCACCCCCGCCCGATTCGATGCCGCAACCGGTCAGGGTCGAGCCGGCAAAGCCTCAACCGGGCCCGTGGGATCCGCTCGAGCTCGCACTCGCGAGCGGTAAGCGCGACGCCGTACTCTCGGGGCTCGACAAGCTCGCGGCGCGCGACCTCGACGCCCTTCTGCGCCAGAAGACGCCGAAGTTTGCGGACATCGCGGGCGAGGTGTCGAGGTTCCTCTCGCGTGCGCCGATTGCGCGCTACTTCTGTCCCTTCGATCTCACGCTCGACAGCGTCGAGCGACTCGATGCGATCGTCGCGCTGCTCGTACCGCCCGGGGTGACCGAAGGGCACTACGCGCTCCGGGTGTCGCTCTCGGCATACCTCGGCGAATGCGTGCGCGCTTCGGGGGGCCGCTGGGAGGGCAGCCTCGCGGAGCCGGAATCGGCGGCGGTGGTACGTGAAGGCGGACGCTACGTGCCGTGGAACGAGGTCGCCGAAGCGCTCGGCGCGGGTCAGTCGCTGCGCGCGGGCGCCGGACCTCCGCCGCACCCCGGCGCCGAACCGCCCGACGAGGTCGCAAGCGTCGCCACCGAAGCGCCCACGCCGTGGGACCCGGCGCGCTGGCCGACGCTGCAAGCGTTGAAGGAGTTGACACGCGCGCTCGCCACGTCGGCGCTCGGCGTCTGGGCGGCGCGCTGCGCGAAGGTCCCGCTCGACCGCACACCGGGAAGCCTTCGAGCTCTCGACGGCTACGCGAGCCTTCTGAACGCGCGCGGCAAGAGCCCGGGGTCCGCCGACGGTTGGGTTCGTCACGCCGGCGTGCTCGCGGGCGGCTACCTCGGCGAGCTCTTGTGCCTGCACACCGGCGGTCGCTTCAGCGAGAACGACGCCGCGCCCGAAGGGCCGCTGCGCTACGAGGTGCTGCTCCCGGACGGCAGAGCCGCCTACCCGCTGCTCTTCGCGTTCGAGCGCTTCGGCGGAAAACGCCTCGGCACGTTCTCGAAGTTCTTCGAAGAGCACGCCGGACGCTGAGCGCGGACACGGCGGACGCGAGCGTCGGACGGCTGTCCGCATTTGGACGCCGCAGCGAAAAAACCGCGTGATTCGAGCGCGCACCGCCGCGGCACGGCCCTTGCTGAAGGGCTCGTCGCCATCGCCTGCCGGACGCTCACCGATGAAACGCCCCTCCCACGCCGTCGCCCTCTTCGCTGCCGTCGCGTGCCTACTCTTCGGTTCGGCGCGCGCCGACGAGAAGCGCGACGTTCCCGACTACGACGGCCGGGGCGAGCCGCCGACGACGACCGGCGACGTGCTGCTCTGGGGCCCGCGCGTCCTGCTCGCGCCGCCGTACCTCGTGAGCGAGTACCTCTTGCGGCGGCCGTTCGGCTTCGTCATCGCCGGCGCCGAGCGGAGCGGGCTGCCGATCATGGTCTACGATTTTTTCACGTTCGGCCCCGACAACAAGGCCGGCATCTTCCCGACGGCGTTCCTCCAATTCGGATTCGCGCCGAGCGTCGGGCTCTACGCGTTCTGGGACGACGCGTTCGTCGACGGTCACGACCTCAGGCTGAAGGGCGAAACGTGGGGGCCGAAGTGGCTCTCGGGCTCGCTCTCCGAGCGCGTGCGGCTCGAGCGCGACGGCTCGTCCCGCTTCGTGCTCGAAGCGGCCGGCGTACGCCGACCGGACTACGCGTTCTTCGGAATCGGCCCGGATTCGCGCCAATCGAAGCTCGCGCGCTACGGCATGAGGACGCTCGAGCTTCGTACCTTCGTCGAGAAGCGGCCGTACCGCGCGAGCTCCTTCACCGCCAGGGTCGCGGTCCGTGACGTCGCCTTCGACCGCGGCGGGTATGCGGGCAATCCGACGCTCGACGATGCCATCGCGGACGGTACGTTCCCGGCGCCGCCCGGCTACGATCGTGGCTACAGCCTCGTCGAGAGCAGCATTTCGGCCGCGTTCGACAATCGGCGGGCGCGACCTCTGCCGGGCTCGGGCGTTCGTTTGCAGCTCGACGCGGCGCACTCGGCGGAGCTCCGCCGCACGGAGAGCTTCGTGAGCTACGGCGGCACGCTCGCCGGCTACCTCGATGTCGGCGAGCGACAGCGCGTGCTCTCGCTCTCGCTGACCACGCGCTTCGTCGATCCCATCGGCGACTCCGAGGTTCCCTTCACGGAGCTCGTGTCGCTCGGCGGCGACCAACCGATGCGCGGCCACTACCCCGAGCGATTGACCGATCGCAGCGCGGCCGTCGCGGGCGTCTCGTACCGCTGGCCCGTCTGGATCTTCCTCGACGGCGCCATGAACTTCGAAGTCGGCAACGTCTTCGGCAAGCACCTCGAAGAGCTCGACGCCGGAAAGCTCCGCTGGTCGGGCTCGATCGGCGTCGAAAGCAACGGCTCCCGCGATCAAGCGTTCCAGCTACTGATCGGCGTGGGCTCCGAGACCTTCGAATCGGGCGGAAAGGTCAACTCCTTCCGCCTCGCACTGGGGACCACCCATGGCTTCTAGTCGCTCGCTCCAAAAGCTCGCCTTCGGTCTGTTCCTCACGTTCGCCGGCTGCGCGAGCGGCACGCAGCGCTACCCGCTGAAAGCACCGCTCGCGCGCGACACCGATCTCCGCACCGTGAGCGTCCCCTGCGTGACGAGCCCCACCGAAGACGATCCGGAGCACGTGACCTGCGCGCCGGAGCCCTACGAATCGCCGCTCGCGTGGGACGCCGTCGACAATTCCGTCTTTCGGCCGCTCGCGCGCGTGTTCGCCGTCGATCCGGCGGGCGCCGCCGTGAACGTCAATGCGTTCGACGAGGTACCGGACAGCGCGTGGTTCACGAACCGTCTCGGCGCGCGGCGCCCCTCGGAGGACGAGCTCCTGAGCGGCGCGTGCAGCGCCGAAGAGCTCCTGGATCCGTCGAGCGCAGCGCCGGGAAGCTACCGCATCGACCAGGGCAAGACGAACGGAGCGACACCCGGGTTTCGCATTCGCGTCGGCAAGCGCAAGTACATGCTGAAGACGGACGTGAGGGAGCAACCCGAGCGCCCGAGCGCTGCGAGCGCCATCGGCGCCGCCATCTACCACGCCGTCGGATTCAATACGTCCTGCGAGCAAATCGTGTACCTCGACCGCAGCGTGCTCGACCTCGCCCCCGGGCTCACCGTGAAGGACAACACCGGCGTCGAGAAACCCTTCGACGAAAGCGCGCTCGAAAAAGTACTCGCCCAGGCGACCCCGCGCGGCAGACTCCTGCGCTTCCAGGCGAGCGCCTGGCTCCCCGGTCACTTGCTCGGCCCGTTCCGCTACGAAGGCACGCGCTCGGACGATCCGAACGACGTGATCGCGCACGAAGATCGCCGCGAGCTCCGCGGCGGCCGCGTCCTCGCCGCGTGGCTGAATCACTTCGACGCACGCGAGCAGAACACCATGGACACGTGGATCGCGTCCGGGTCCGGCGCGAAGGACGCGTCGCCGGGCTTCGTGCGGCACTACTACCTCGACACGAGCGATTCGTTCGGCAGCGAATGGGCGTGGGACGGCGTTTCGCGCCGGCTCGGGCGCTCGTACCTGCTCGATTTCGAGGACATCGGGCTCGACTTCGTGACGCTCGGCACGCATACGGCCGCCTGGGAAAAGGCAGAGCGCACTCCGGGCTTCGAAGCCTTCGGCTACTACCACTACCGCGACTTCGATCCCGAGGCGTGGAAGAACGAGTACCCGAACCCGGCGTTCACTCGCGCGACCGAGCACGACAACGCCTGGATGGCGCGCATCCTCTCGCGCTTCGAGCGCGCCGACATCGACGCGCTCGTCTCGCTCGGCAAGTTCTCGCGCCCCGAATACTCCGCGTTCCTCGCCAAGGTGCTCGAAGAGCGCCTGCGCCGCATCGTCGAGCGATACCTCACGCGCCTCTCGCCGCTCGCCGACCTGCGTATCGAGGGAAAGAACCGCCTTTGCGCGGTGGATCTCTTGCGCCGCCGAGCCGCGCGTCCGGAGCGAGCCTTTCGCTACGCCGCCCGCCTTCACGAAGAGCGCGGTTCGCGCGCCGTCCCGGTCGCGGGCCAAGCTGCCGGCCGCGTTTGCGTGACGTTGCCGCGCGAAGACGCCGCCACGAGCCCGCGCTACCGCGTGGTCGTCGTTTCGAACGGCGCGGCGCGCTACCCGCTCGTCGCCCATCTCTACGACCTCGGCTCGAAAGCGGGCTACCGGCTCGTCGGCATCGAGCGACCCGAGAACGAAGCCGTGGATCTTGCCCATGTCGGATTCGAGGAGAACTAAAATGAACGCGCTTTCTTTTCGCCACCGTGCTTTGCGTTTTGGGGTTGGCCTCGCAACCTCGCTCGCCGTGCTCGCCCTCACACCCGCCGCACGCGCGGAAGAAGAGCAAGTCGAGTGGAACCCCGATTGGCCGCGCTTTCGAAAAGCCGAAATTGCGTTCACGGCGGGCATGAGCCTCCAATTCGCCGCGGCGTCGTTCGTCTACCCCCAGCTCGAAAACACCTGGAAAGGCGGCGTCCTTTTCGACGACGCGGCACGCAACGCCCTCCGTCTCGAGACGCGAAGCGCGCGCGACACGGCGCAAAAGGTCGGCGACATGCTCTACTACGGGCTCGTCGCGTACCCGCTCGTCGTCGACACCGCCATCGTCACGTGGGGCATCCACGGCGCAGGTGACGTCGCCCTCCAGATGCTCGCGATGAACCTCGAAACGTATGCCTTCGTGGGCGCCGTCGCGCGCAGCGCCGAGAAGCTCGGCCGCGAGCGCCCCTCCGCCGCCGAGTGCGAGAAGGATCCCGAATACTCGGCAAAATGCGGCAACGACGGCGCGAGCAATCAGAGCCTGCTCAGCGGACACTCCGCGGCCGGGTTCGCGGGCGCGGGCCTCATGTGCGCTCACCACACCAATCTCCCGCTCTACGGCGGCGGCGCGCCCGACATCGCCGCTTGCGCGTTCGGGCTCACCGCGGCGACGGCCGTGGGCACGCTCCGCGTCATGTCGGACGACCACTACGCGACGGACGTGATACTCGGCGCCGCGCTCGGCCTGTTCGGCGGCTACGGCATGCCCATGCTGCTCCACTACGGCTTCGGCGACGACTCGAAGCCTTCCGGCTCGCTCTTGCCGGCTTTTCGGGCGGGTCGGGGGGGCGCGGAAGTGTCCGCGGTGCTCGCGCCGACGGTAACGCCCGATGGCTTCGGCGTCACGCTGGCAGGCTCATTCTGAAATCGTCATGCCGTGGCTGCGCGTGACGTCCACGACCACGGTATTGCTCGAGCCGCTACTCGGCGGCGTACGCACACGTCGCGCGTCCACGCGCGCTCCGTACGTCCCCCACCACGCGTCGGCGTCGCTGCGCGACCAGCGGCCGGCGTCGTCGCAATCATCGAGCGCGCTTCGGAGCTCCCGCGCGCTCGCCGGGCGCCGATCCGGCACTTTGGAGAGACACGAGAGCACGATGGCTTCGAGATCGGCCGGCAGCGCGCGTCCGAGCCGCGCGCTCGGAGCCTCGGGCGTGGCGTGCAGATGCTTCGCGAATACCTCGATGGCCGTGCCGGCGCTGAAGACCGGAGTTCCGGCGAGAAGCAGGTAGGCAAGCGCGCCGAGCGAGTAGAGATCGCTCCGCGCGTCGAGCGCCGACGTACCGGTCAAGGCCTCGGGCGGCATGTACAGCGGTGTGCCGAGGATCATGTCGGCGCTGCTTTGGCTCGCTTCTTCGGCGAGAACCTGCTTGGCGAGGCCGAAATCGAGCACCTTCACCGTATCGGGCTCGCTGCGTTTCCTGCACAGAAACACGTTGGCCGGCTTGATGTCGCGGTGGATGAGACCGCGTTCGTGCGCTTCCTCGAGCGAGCCGCAGATCTGACGGAGGAGGTGAATCACGCGAGCCGGCGGCTGCGGGCCGCCGACCTCGACGAGACCCTGAAGGTCCACGCCGTCGAGGTACTCCATGGCGTAGTAAAAAACGCCGCGCTCGGTGCGCCCGTAGTCGTACACGGCCACGGTGTTCGGGTGCGTGAGCTCGGCCATGAGCTGCACTTCGCGCTCGAAGCGCGCGACGCTGTCGAGCCGCCCGTTGGGAGGCAGAAGCTTCACCGCCGTCGGGCGGCGCAAGAGCGCGTGCTCGGCGCGAAAAACCTCGCCCATCCCGCCTGCGCCCAAACGCTCGACGAGCGTGTATTGACCCAGACGGCGCGCGTCGCGCACCTCGCGGCGAAGGCCGTAAAGAACCTCGGACGCTACGCTCGTGAGCGCGATCCCCATCGTGGCCCAGATGGCGAACAGCGGCGCCGAGGTGCGAACGCCCAGGTAGTTGGCCGAAAAGTGCTCGGAGTTACCGAGGATCGTGGTGAGCGGGCCCGCCGCCAGAAGGACGCCCGCGAGCGCGGTGCGCTTGCCCGTGCTCGGCACGACGAGCGCCCGAAGGCCGAGCACGGTCGTGACCGCGAGCACGCCTTCCACGGGCGCGATCGCGGGAGCCGGATGCGTCGTGAGCACGCGGCCGAAGACGACACCGACCACGAGGGAATACGCGACGTCGAAAGCGCGCAGCCACGAACCGGGAAGCGGACCCGCACGTCCGACGAAAAAGCTCGAAGCGTGAATGCCGAACAATGCGAACGGCCACGGCGACAACACGTGCGCGAGCAATGCCTCGCGTGTCACGCCCGGGTGGTCGAGCCACGTGAGGTAGAACGCGGGGAAATAACCCGCCGCCACGAACATCGCGAAGAGCCCGTACGTCCTCAGCCGCTCCTGCAGCAGGGTCTTGCCGCGAGGGCCGAGCTCGGACTCGGGATCGCTCTTGGCGCTCCGGGCCGGGTTCGCGTGGCGGGGCACACCACGATTCTAGCCGAAAGCCGCCGGAATCAGCGGATTCGCCGCTCGAGCTCGATGCCGAGCCGCTCCATGCGCCGGTAGAGCGCCTGACGGCTCAATCCGAGCTCGTTCGCGGCGCGGGACACGACGCCCTGCGCGCGACCGAGCGCGGTTTCGATGGCTTCGCGCTCGACGTCCAAGAGCGTTCCCGAGTTCGGCGGAGGCGCGCTCGAACGGACGGGGCCGGCTTCGGCCCGCTCGGGCGTGAGGGCTTGCTCCTCGAGGCCGAGATCGCCCGCGCCGATCGAGCCGCCCTGGCAGACGAGCGCCGCGCGCTGCAGGCGATTGTCGAGCTCGCGCACGTTGCCGGACCAGTCGTGGTGCTCGAGCGCGCGAAGCGCATCTTCCGAGAGCGTGAGCGGGCGACCGCCCGCGTGGTGCGCCAAAAAATGCTGGGCGAGCGGCACGATGTCTTCGAGGCGGCGGGCGAGCGGCGGGACTTCGAGCTCGATGACGTTCAGGCGGAAGTAGAGGTCCTCGCGGAAGCGCCCGGCGGCGATGTCGGCGCGGAGATTCGCGTTGGTGGCGCTGATGAGCCGCACGTCGGCGGTCCGGGTCTGATTGCTGCCGAGGCGCTGGAACTCGCCCGTCTGAAGCACGCGCAGGAGCTTCATCTGGCCGGTGGGCGTCAGGTTGCCGATCTCGTCGAGAAACAACGTGCCGCCGTGCGCGGCCTCGAAGCGGCCCACACGGAGCTTCGTCGCTCCCGTGTAGGCACCGGCTTCGGCGCCGAAGAGCTCGGCCTCGAGCAGCTGATCGGGAAGGCCCCCCGCGTTCACGCGCACGAAGGGCTTGTCCGCGCGGCGCGAGCCCTTCTGCACGATCTCGGCGAGCTTCTCCTTACCGGAGCCGTTCGGACCGGTGATGAGCACGGGAGCGTCGGACGGCGCGACGTGCGCGGCGAGCGAGACGAGCTCGTGCATCTTGCGGCTCTTGTAGACGAGCCCGCAGAGGTCGTAGCGGCGCGCGATGTCGGCGCGCGCCCGCTCGTCGTCGCCTTTGAGGCGCGAGTTCTCGTCCTCGAGCGCGCGGAGCTTCATCAGGTTTTGAATCGCGAGGACGAGCTTCGTATCGTCCCAGGGCTTCGCGATGTAATCGGCCGCGCCCTCTTTGACGAGGGACACCGCCGTCTCGAGCGACGTCCACGCCGTAACGAGGATCACGGGGAGACCCGGATCGAGCGCGTGGATCTCGCGAAACAGGGCGATGCCTTCTTCGCCCGAGGTCGTGTCTTTCGAGAAGTTCATGTCCTGCACGACGACGCCGATGTCTTCGGTGCGGACGAGACGGAGCGCCGACGCGCGGTCGGACGCCGTCACACACTCGATGTCGTGCACGTCGAGCAGCACCTGCAGTGCCGTTCGGACCGCTTCCTGATCGTCGATGACGAGGACCTTCATGACCGGCCGCGCGAGAGTATCATCGTCCGGACCTCACGGTCGATCCGGTCGTCCGACGGCGTGAGCGAGCCTTACCTCGGCGACCCGGCCGTCGATGCGCGCGTCCACCGCTTCCAGGCG
>DASUTR010000633.1:0-8573 GCA_036374535.1 Polyangiaceae bacterium | reverse complement strand
CTACACCGCGCTCGCCGGTCTCGACGCGAAGTCGCGAAAAGAGCACGTTCGCATCGTCTGGTACGGCGACTCGCACACCGCGGCCGACTACCTCACGGGAACCGTACGCCGGCGACTCGAAGCGCGCTTCGGGGCAGGGGGGCCGGGCTTCGTTCGCGTCGGCACGAGCCCGTACCGCCACGACGGCGTTCGCGTCATCCGCGACGGTAAATGGAAGCTCTTTCCCGAGCCGCCGTCGCGTCGGACGCCCGAGGGCGACGGCGTGTTCGGGCCCGGCGGGCTGCTTGCCCAGCCCGTCAACAAGGACGCGCGCGTGGAGGTGCGAGTCGACCCGAAGCGCCTGCGCGGCTCGTTGCGCTACGGCCTCGTCTATCAGGCGCGCCCCGGCGCGAGCTTCCGGCTCGGCATCGGCAAGAAGAGCGAGACGGTGGACGCACGCACGCGGGCCGAGACGCTCTCCGGTTCGAGCCTCGTACGCCTCTCGCGCGAGGGGGCTCCCGGCGACGCGCTCGAGATCGCGCTCGCAACGGGTGAGCTCCGCTTCGCGGGTCTCGTCGCCGAGGGCACCGAACCCGGCGTCGTCCTCGACACCATCGGCATCGACGGCGCGCGCGTGGCGACCCCGCTCGCGTGGAACGCCGACGCCTTCGCTGCCTACATCGCGTCGCGGCCTCCGGAGCTCGCCGTGTTCGCGTTCGGAACGAACGAAGCGTTCGACGCGCGGAGCGCCGACGCCATCGTGGCCGAGCTCGGAGAGCTCGTCGCGCGCGTGCGTCGGGGCGCCCCGAACGCCGATTGCCTCATCGTCGGCCCGCCCGACGCCGCGGCGCCCGATCTCACGTCGATTCCCCGTGTCGCCGAGCTCGACGCGGCCGAGCGACGCGCCGCCGAGCGCTTCGGCTGCGGCTATTTTTCGCTCTTCCACGCGATGGGCGGCACCAACGGTTTCGTGCGCTGGATGCGCGAGACGCCGCCGCTCGCGCGCGCCGATCGCGTCCACCTCACGATCGCCGGTTACGAGAAGCTCGGCGACGCCATCGCGGCGGCGCTCATCGAGAGCTACGGGGCGCGGCCGCGTTAGTCGCCGCGGCTCGGTGCGCCGCATAGCCGCGCATCACGACGTCGAAGACCCAATCGCTGATGCGCTCCGCTCCCGCGCCCGTCGGATGCATGAGATCCGCCTGCCCGAGCCCGCGGCGGACCCAGTTCGGCATCGAACCGCGCCCGCCCATGGCGGCGTACGTGTCGAAGAACGCGCAGCCGACCTCGGCGGCGACCTTCCGCTGCTCGTCCACGAGCGAAGGAATCACGCGCACGCTGACGAGCGATTCTCCTTGCCGCACCGCTCGATCCATCGCGCCGATGACGAGACAGCTCGATTCGGGGAGCGCACGCTGCCCCTGCTCGATCACGTCGCGCATGGTGCGGTGGTAGTCGACCATCGGATAGAGAAATCCGTCGCCGCTCTCGTTCGTGC
Organism: Polyangiaceae bacterium; assembly: GCA_036374535.1. Classification (GTDB taxonomy): domain Bacteria; phylum Myxococcota_A; class Polyangia; order Polyangiales; family Polyangiaceae; genus PMG-095. Next base: position 7,096 of record DASUTR010000633.1, on the reverse strand, counting down.
CGAACTGGTAGATCAAGAGATCGGAGCTCCTCGTGCGGAGCTGCTCGGCCCAGTGCGCGTCGTCTTGCTTGTCGAGAAACCGGATGCGCGCTCCCTGGATGCCGATGGCGTCGAGCACGACGCCGGGGACGGCCCGTTCGAGCACGACGCCGAACAGTCGGCTTTCGCCGGAAAGCGTCTGGAGCTCGAGCTCGTGCGGCCCGTCGGGGACGACGAGCTCGTGGTAGCGCGCGCGGAGCTCCGGGCCGGTCGTGTCGACGATGCCCGAGTCCTTGCCGTCCACGCGAACCTGGAATCGACCGCCGCGCGGCTCTTCCGCGTACGCGATGACGAAGCGCGACACGCTGCGACCGAAGTCGCCGCTCGCGGCGGTGCCGAAGCGAGCGAGGGCATGTTTTTCCGCGCGAAATGACACGCCGCCGAGCCCGTAGAACCCGTCCTTCGCGTACGGGCCCACGATGCGGCTCACCTTCCATCCGGCGGTCGCATAGCGCGAAACGTCGAGATGAAAGTACGAGGGCCACGCGTTCGCGACGAGCACGAAGCCGTGGCCGGCGTCGCCAAAGCGCTTCTGGAACGAGCGCCTGAGCGTTCCCGAGACGAAGTCACTCGCAATGAGCGAGTCGCCGAAATGGGTGATGCGCGCGACGCTGCCCGCCTCGCGCGCCTGGACGCGGGCGAGCTTTTCGTAAAAGCGCTCGAGCGCCTTGCCGTTCGGATCGACGAGCGGTACGGGAGACGTTTTCGAAGCGGGCGTCGTCACGTCGTCGACCGGAGCCGCGGCGATGGGACCGCGCGTGCGCCCCGGTCCGTCGCCGCCCTCACGCTCGCTCGTGCTCGGCGTACCGCGGTTCGCGGTTTCGGTCTCGATCTCGGCTTCGCCGACGCGTTCGGTGACACCGTCCATGGGCCGCGCGGGCGCGGGCGTCTCGGCTGCGGGAGCGGACAGCACGCGCAGCTTTTCGAGCTTCGGAACGAGCTCGGGAAGCGCCGAGAGCGCGAGGAGCACGAGCGCGGCGCGCACCGGCCGCGAGAGAAAGACGGACCAGGGGCTCGGCGCGGGCGTTTCCGTCCCGTTCACGGATCGTCGAACGGGTTCTGCCGCACGAGCGTGGCGCCACCCGCTGCGGGTGTCTTCGGCGCCTTGGGAGCGGCGGAAGTCTTGGCGGTCGTCGGAGCCGGCGCCGCGGCCGGCGGCGCTTTGCTCGTCGGGAGCGCTGCGGCTTTCTTCGGTGCGAGAGCACTCTTCGCGTCGACCTCGCCCGGGGCCTCGGGCACGGCAGGCGCCGCGTCGGACTCGACGGAAATCTCCTGTTCGCTCGGGAGGTCCGCGACGTTCACGGCTGATTGACGCATCGCATCGAGCTCCGTGGCGGCTCGCTTGCGACGGCCCGCGTCGAGCGTCGGGGACCGCACGATCCGGTCGAGCAACGTGCGTTTTTCCGCGGCATCGCTCGAGGCGGCCGCCTTGCCGAAGAGGTCGTCGGCCCACGCCGACTGAATCAACTTGAAATCCGGCGAATTTCTGAGATTCGAGCTCGTCGGAATCTCCTCGGCCTTCTGCATGGCGGCTTGCGCGTCGCCGCGCGCGAGCAGCCCCTTCGCTTCGGACAGGGTGTGACCGAGCCTATCGGCTTCCGGCTGGGCGAGGGGAGCGCTCGCCGGTGGCGCGTTGCCGAGCGTGAGGGCGACGAGCACGGCGCCGCCCGCGACGACGAGCCCCGCGCCGATGCCGACTTTCGACCAGGTCGAGAGCCCGCCGCTCGTGGCCGTGACCGGGGGCGGGTGAAACGTCTCGTCCGCGCCCGGAATGTAGATTTCGCCGGCGGGCAAGAACCGCATGACGACGTCGCCGAGCTCGACCACGTCGCGCGCATCGAGGAGGCTATTCGGGAGCTCGACGCCGTTCACGCGAACGCCGTTGGCGCTTCCGAGATCCACGATCTCGTAGCGGCCGTCGCCGATCGGCCGGACCTCGGCGTGCACGCGGCTCACCGAGGGGTGATTCACGGCAATTTCGCACTCCTCGCCGCGTCCGATCACGGAACGCTGTCCGGTGAGCACGAACTCCTGTCCCTGGCCCGGTCCCGCGATCACGACCATGCGGTCGGCCTGCATGTTCTTGCCGGAGCGGCCGGGCAGGGTGAGCGCGCCGTTGTCTCGGCTCGCGACGAGGGACTCGTCCTCGACGGTCAGCCGGTAGTCACCGAGCTGAATCAGATCGCCGTGCGCGAGGTTTTGCGCGTCCGCGACGCGCGCCCCGTTGACGTAGCAGCCGTTGTACGAGGTGAGGTCGTGGAGGTGCCAGCCGCCATCGTCGAGCGCGATGCGCGCGTGCTTGCGCGACACGTTGCGCTCGGTGAGGCGAACCGCGTTCTCCTCGGAGCGGCCGATCGTGTACTCGTCTCGAACGAGGTGGACCAGGGTCTCGTTGCCTTGGTCGTCCTGGATCGTGAGCTTCCACATCGGCGGCTGGGCGGTCCGCCCTATCCTAACCTCGAGGGACCGAAAGCGCGAAACCCTCGTCGTTCCGGATGCTTCCCGGGCCGTTTCGCCCGTTTCTCGGCCGGAACGGCCGGCGGGCGCCCCGACCGCTCAGTCGAACGCGTAGGAAAAGAGCAGGTCGTGGACCTCGGGCCGGATCGCGCGAATGGCGAGGTTTTCGCGCGTCGGGCAGACGCGGTTCGTGAGGAGCACGGTCGCGCGAGCCGCTTTCGGGTCGCACCAAAGGCTCGTCCCGGTAAAGCCGAGATGGCCGAACGTCGCCGCGCTCGCGAGGTTCCCGGCGGCCGGAAGTGGACCCGACTTTCCGTCGAAGCCCGCGCGCAAGCTTCCGCCGGCACGTTCGGCGATGAACGGACCGAGCTCTTCGGACGTGAGAAACGCATCCAGCCGCCCGGCCGCGGCATCGAGCACGGCGGCGCCGAAGCGCGCCACCGCTTCGGCGGTTCCGAAGAGCCCCGCGTGGCCGGCGAGCCCGTGGCCTGCGAAGGCCCAGGCGTTTTCGTCATGCGTCACGCCGCGGATTTCGCCGCCGCGGAACGCCACCGTCTCCGTGGGCAGCACGCGCTCGGGAAAACCACACCGTTCTCCGAGCCAGAGCCGCGCCGAACGCGCGTCGAGCCCGAGCGGACGGGCCACCTCGCGCTCGACGAGCTCGTCGAGGGGGCGCCCTGCGGCGCGCTCGAGCGCGACGCCGACGAGGAGGTAGCCGAGGTCGCTGTAGAGGGGTGGAAATCCCGCGGCGGGAGCGCGGCCCGCGCAATCGGTGCGTCGCGCGCTCGCGGCTTCCCGAACGATGGCGGCCGTCTCGACGGGCCGGCCTGCGACGAGCGGCGCGAAGAGCGGCCGGTGCGCTTCGAGGCCAGCGCGGTGCGCGAGCAAGGTGAGCAGCGACTCCTCGGCGCTCGGTGTTTCGGCGAGCTCCGGCAGGAAGCGCGCGAGCGGCGCGCCGAGGTCGATATTACCGAGCCGGGCGAGCCGGGCGGCGGTGACGGCGACGAACGGCTTCGTGACCGACGCGAGGTCGAAAATCGGCGCGGGTTCGGAAGGAAGGGGCAGACCGGACACCGGCATCGTGCCTGCGACGCCCGTCACGACGCGAAATTCGCCCGAGTTCCTCGCGGCAACGGCGACCGCTGCGGCTCGAGCTGCGCCGCGCCGAACCACGAGATCCGCGATGTTTTCGAGCGTCGTCACGGCCGTGCGCACATTGTGGGCGAGAGTCTATCGCGTCTTTTGACCCAGTAAGTCCGAGCCCGCTATTGTAAATGTCGAGTAGGAATCGCGAAAGACCGCCTCGATGGCCGAATTCACCTGGGAAGCGCGTGGCCGAACCGGCGAGCTCCGGCGCGGCACGATGGAGGCCGACAGCGAGGACGCCGTCAACCAGCGCCTCCGGCAGCAACAGCTCGCGCCGATGCGCGTGCAGAAAAAGCGCCGCATCGCCGACATCTCGTTCGGCTCCGGCGTCGCCACGAAGGATCTCGTCACCTTCACGCGCTTGTTCGCGACGATGATCGACGCCGGCCTGCCCCTCGTTCAGTGCCTGGACATCCTGAGCGGGCAGCAGAGCAACAAACGTTTCGGCACGGTCTTGAAGGACGTGAAGGCGTCGGTCGAAGGCGGCGCCTCGTTCAGCGAGGCGCTGCGCCGGCACCCGAAGGTCTTCGATGAGCTCTTCGTGAACCTGGTCGCCGCGGGCGAAACCGGCGGCATCCTCGACAGCATCATGGTGCGCCTCTCGGTGTACCTCGAAAAGCGCCAGAAGCTCATCCGACAGGTGCGCGGCGCGATGGTCTATCCGAGCATCGTGATCGTCATCGCCGTCGGCGTGATGACGGTGCTGCTCACCTTCGTCATCCCCGCCTTCGAAAACATGTTCAAGGATTTCGGCGGAGGTCGCGACAACCTGCCGGCGCTGACGCGGCTCATCATCGCCGTTTCGCAGGGGTTCGTTTCGTTCCTGCCGTACCTCATCGTCTTCGTCGGTCTGATTGTCGCCGGCGTGACCTGGCTCTACCGCCGGCCCGAAGGGAAGCGGTTCTTCCACAAGACCTTCCTCAGCATGCCCGTGATCGGGCCGGTGCTGCGCAAGATCGCGGTCGCCCGCTTCACGCGCACGCTCGGCACGCTGCTGCAGTCGGGCGTCCCCATTCTGGATTCGCTCGACATCTGTGCCAGGACGGCCGGTAACGTGATCGTCGAAGGCGGCGTCCTGTTCGTTCGCCAGAGCATCAGCGAAGGCAAGAACATGGCCGAGCCGCTCGCCCAGACCAAGATCTTCCCCGACATGGTGGTCCAGATGATCGCCGTCGGGGAGCAAACGGGCGCGCTCGACCAGATGCTCAACAAGGTCGCCGACTTCTACGAGGAAGAGACGGACGTCGCCGTCGCCGCGATGACGAGCGCGCTCGAGCCGATCTTGATGGTCGGCGTCGGCGGCATGGTGGGAGTGGTGCTCATCGCGATGTACCTGCCGATCTTCTCGCTCGCCGGGAACATCAAGGCGGACTGAAAAGCCGCCTCGTGGCTGCGCCACTGCTTCCGCTCGGGCTTCCGGCGATGGTCGGCTCGCCGGGGCTCTCGCGCCGCCTCGCCCAGCTCACCGCGGCGCGGCTCGTCCTGCTGACGGTCGCGCTCGCGCTCGTCGGCCTGTTCTACCTCCGCGGCGGCGGGCTCGGCTCCGTGACGCTCCGCATCGGCCTCGGCACGCTCGTCGTCTCGTTCGCGCTCGCCGGGATTTACGCGCTCGTGCTTCGAACGGGCCGCGCGCTCACGCTGCTCGCCGACGCGCAGCTCGTGCTCGACCAGCTCACGTGGACCGTCGTCGCCTACCTCACGGGCGGGGCCTCGAGCGGGGCGGCGTCGTTCTACGGCCTGAGCTGCCTCGTCGGGGCGCTGCTCACGGGATTCCGAGGTGCGACGGTGGCGGCCGTGAGCGGCGTCGCCGCCTATTCCACGATGGTGCTGCTCCTGGCGGCGAAGCTGCTCGTTCCTCCGAGCGATCAGCCGCAATCGCTGTACGTCTTGAGCTGGGACGAGGTGCGCTTCTACCTCGCCGTTCACGTGCTCGTCGAGCTCGTGGTGGCGCTGCTCTCCGGCGCGCTCGTCGAGCGCCTTCGCGCGACCGGCGGAGAGCTCGCCATCGCGACCGAGCGCGCCGAGCGCGCCGAGCGCATGGCGATGCTCGGTCGCCTCGCGACGGGGCTCGCCCACGAGATACGCAATCCGCTCGGTTCGATCGCGGGCTCCGTGCAGCTCTTGAAGGCGGCGCGCGGCATGACCGGCGAAGACCGGGCGCTCTGCGAGATCATCCAGCGCGAAGCCGGCCGCTTGAACGATCTGGTGACGGACATGATGGATCTCTCGCGTCCGCGCCGGCCCGAGATGGCGCGCGTCGACGTGGCGCGGCTCGTGCGCGAGGTAGTCGAGCTCGCTCAAAAATCGGGCCGCGGCGGCACCGACGTGCTCGTCACCTACGACGGCCCCGAGGCGGCCCACGTCGTCGCCGATGGCGCCCAGCTCCGTCAGCTCGTCTGGAACCTCGTCCGGAACGGCGTTCAAGCGTCGACCGCGGGAGATCGCGTCGTCGCTTCGCTCGCGCCGCGCGAGTCCGGAAAAAGCTGGGAGCTCGCCGTGAGCGATCACGGGGTCGGCATCGCGCCCGAAGCACGCGGGCGCCTCTTCGACGCGTTCTTCACGACGCGTTCGCACGGCACCGGCGTCGGTCTCGCGGTCGTGAAGCGCATCGCCGACGAGCACGGATTCGCCGTCTCCGTAGACACCGAGCGGCCCAAGGGAGCCGTGTTTCGAGTCAGCATGCCGGCGGCGGAAAAGCCGCCGGGCGACGCCGAATCCCCGGCGCCCGACGAGCCGGCCTGAATCTGGTAGTCTTTGGGGGATTGAGTCCGGGTCGCCCGTCCTCGAGCCCCCCCTTCGAGTCCGAGCCTCTCGAGCGCGTTCCCGCGCCTGCGGACGCCGCTCGCGGTGACGACGAACGGGTACCGCTGCGCCTCACGGTGGCTCGTGGCGCGCTCGGCCTCGAGCTCTACGAGCCGCTCGAACTCGGCCCATTCACGGTCGAGACCCTCTCGCTCCTCCTTCCGAACCTGAAATTCCCCGTCGATCTGTCGGGAGGGGTGGCGCGCTTCCGACATCGCCGCGGCGACCTCGAGCACCTCGGACTGTCGCTCGCTTTCGATCGGCTCGCGAAGCTCGTTTTGCCGCGGCTGAAAGACGTCGTTCCAGACGTCCGGCGCGTGGTCGTCTGGGGGCGCTCGTCGGGTCTCGGTATCGGTGTGGCGGGGACGAGCGCCGCGCTCGCGTTCGATCTCTTGTGGGCGCCTTCGGCGGGTGACGCTCGGCTCGTCGTCAGCCGGGCGCGCGGCGTCGGGCTCGGTGCGCCGGCGCTCGGTCATGCGCTGCGCGCGCTCGACGCGACCCTCGACGGAGTCGCCGAGCGTCGCGGCAGGCTCGTCGTGTTCGCGGACGCCGGCTCCGAGCTCGGTAAGGCGATCCTGCCCGCCGTGGGCGCCCGCGCGCCGACCGCTCGCCGCGTGCGTTGGGCCGACATCACGGTCCAGTCGGATCGGGC
>DASUTR010000632.1:0-5731 GCA_036374535.1 Polyangiaceae bacterium | reverse complement strand
CGGTGGAACCTGGGCGCGTTTGCCGAGGGAGGTGCAGGACGAAATCCGCGCGAAGCGCCTGGACGTGCACTTGATCGACGCGTACCGCGTTGCCGCGGACGCGGGGCTCGGTCGTCACATCAACACCGTGATGCAGGCTTGCTTCTTTGCGCTCACCGCGCTTCTTCCCGTCGCGGACGCATTCGGCGAGATCAGGCGCAGCATCGAGCGCTCGTACGGCAAGAAAGGCGCGGAGGTCGTGCGGCGGAACCTCGCGGCGGTCGAGGTCGCCGTCACGTGTTTGGAAGAGCTCGTGATACCGGCCGATACCGCGCTCAGCGAGCGACGACGCCGTCCCCCCGTACCACCCGAGGCTCCCGAATTCGTTCGGCAGGTCACGGCCGCGGTCATCGCCGGTCGCGGCGACTTGCTCCCGGTGAGCGCGTTTCCGGTGGACGGCACGTGGCCTACGGGGACCAGCCGCTGGGAAAAGCGCCGGCTCGCGAGCGAGATCCCGGCCTGGGAGCCCGGGCTCTGCATCCAGTGCAATAAATGCGTGCTCGCCTGTCCGCACGCGGCCATCCGCTCCAAGGTCTTCCCCTCGAGCGCCCTTTCGACCGCTCCGGCCGACTTTCGAAGCACCGCGTGGAAGGGCCCGGAGCTCGGCGATACCTACGCGATTCAGGTCGCACCGGAGGATTGCACGGGGTGCAGGCTGTGCGTCGAACTCTGTCCGGCCAAAGACAAGAGCAATCCCCGGCAAAAAGCTCTTCGGATGACGCCGCTCGAACCCGTGCTCGAAGCCGAGCGGGCCGGCTACGACTTTTTTCTCGGCCTGCCGGAGGTCGACCGCCGGCGCGTTCACCTCGACGTGAAAGGTTCGCAGCTGCTGCTGCCGCTGTTCGAGTACTCGGGCGCGTGCGCGGGCTGCGGAGAGACCCCGTACTTGAAGCTCCTGACTCAGCTCTTCGGCGATCGCGCGGTCATTGCCAACGCCACCGGCTGTTCGTCGATCTACGGAGCGAATCTCCCGACGACCCCGTACGCCGTGGACGCGAACGGACGCGGGCCCGCTTGGGCGAACTCGCTCTTCGAAGACAACGCGGAGTTCGGCTTCGGCATGCGACTCGCGATCGACGCGCACGCGGCGCATGGGAAGGACCTCCTGCGCTCGCTCTCGAGTCGTCTTCCCGAGGGCCTCGTCCGGGAATTGCTCGAAGCGGGCCAGCGCGACGAGGCGGGTATCGCCGATCAACGCGGGCGCGTGGAACTCTTGCGCGCGGAATTGGCGCGCATCGACTCGCCCGAAGCGCGCCAGCTCGAGACACTCTGCGAGTACCTGGTCGAGAAGAGCTTGTGGCTCGTCGGCGGCGACGGCTGGGCCTACGATATCGGATTCGGCGGGCTCGACCACGTGCTCGCCTCGAACCGCAACGTGAACGTGCTGGTGCTCGACACCGAGGTGTACTCGAACACCGGCGGCCAGCAGTCGAAGGCGACGCCGCTCGGCGCCACCGCGAAGTTCGCGTCGTTCGGCAAGGAGACCGCCAAGAAGGACCTCGGACTCCACGCCATGAGCTACGGGCACGTCTATGTCGCCCGCATCGCCTTCGGGGCCAAAGACGCACAGACCGTGCGTGCGTTCGTCGAAGCCGAGGCGCACCCGGGTCCGTCGCTCGTCATCGCGTATTCGCCTTGCATTGCGCACGGCTACGATCTCGCCTTCGGAGCGCGACAGCAGAAGCTCGCCGTGGATTCGGGCGCTTGGCCGCTCTACCGGTTCGACCCACGAAACATCGAGCGGGGTGAGCCGCCGCTCACGCTCGACTCGGCCCCGGGGAAGGTGCGCTTGCGGGACTACATGCAGGACGAGGCGCGCTTCCGCGCCGTCGAGCAGTTCGACAAGGCGCGTTTCGAACGCCTGCTCGCGCTCGCCGAGCGCGACGTCGAACATCGCATCGAGCTCTATCGACAACTCTCGCGAATCAAACTGTCGGCGGCGACCCCTGTAGCCGCGAAATAGGAGACGGACGGAATGGATCTTTCCACGCGCTATCTCGGGTTCACGTTGCCGCATCCACTCATGCTCGGGGCTTCGCCGCTCGTCGACGACCTCGACGCCGTACGGCGCGCCGAGGACGCGGGTGCAGCCGCGATCGTCATGCATTCCTTGTTCGAGGAGCAGATAACGCTGGAGCACGACGCGTCGCGAAACCTGACGAGTCACGAGGACTCGTTCGCCGAAGCGCTCTACTTTCGCCCGAATCGGCGCGAATTCGCGCTCGGGCCCGACGAGTACCTCGAACAGGTGCGGCGCATCAAAGACGCCGTGCGCGTGCCGCTCATTGCATCGTTGAACGGCGTTACGAATCGCGGCTGGCTCGAGTATGCGCGGCTCATCGACCAAGCCGGCGCCGACGCTCTCGAGCTCAACGTGTACCGCGTGACGACGAGTCCGGAGGACACGGCCGAAGCCATCGAGCGGCAGGTCCTCGACATGCTCCGCAGCGTAAAATCGCACGCCAAGATCCCCGTGGCCGTGAAACTCTCGCCCTTCTACACGGCGCTCTCGAACTTCGCGGCCCGCCTGGTCGACGCCGGTGCGGACGGGCTCGTGCTCTTCAATCGCTTCTACCAGCCCGACATCGACGTCGAGGAGCTCGAGGTCGATCACCGGCTCGAGCTCTCGAGTTCCTCGGAGCTCCTGCTGCGTCTGCGGTGGACCGCCATCCTGTCGGCGCAGGTGACGGCGTCGATCGCCGTGAGCGGGGGCGTGCATTCTCCCCTCGACGCCGTGAAGGCCGTCATGGTGGGCGCCGACGGCGTCCAGCTCGTGTCCGAGATCTTGAAGAACGGCCCGCAGCGCTTCGCCGACCTTCGAGCGCGACTTTCCGAATGGCTCGAAGCCCACGAGTACCACTCGCTCGCGCAGATGCAGAAGAGCATGAATCTATCGCGCTGTCCCGATCCCGCGGTCTACGAACGCGCGAACTACATGCGCGTTCTCAATTCCTGGAGGCCGTCGCGAACCGGCAGCGCGACGGCCGCGAATTCGAGTCGAAGATAGAATCACCGGAGCAATCGGTTGGCGGACTCGGCGCCGTCGAGCCGGCGCCGAAACGCCCGGAACGCGAGGACGGCCATCGCGACCACGAGCAGATTCCAGAGGGCGAACGAGATCAGACCCGGCCCCGTGAGCTCCCAACCCGGTTCGAATGCGGTCCAAACGGCCGCGACGATGCTGGCGGGGCCATTGGCGATGAACGCCCAAGCCGCCGCCCGCTCGAGCCGCGACTCCCGAAACACGGGAGAGACGAGCCACGTCGCCATCCCCAAGAGCGCGTACCCCCACATCTCGAGAGCCCAACCGAGCGACTTCGGGTTCGACAGCGTGAGGGCCGAGAGGAGCGGGTCGTTTCCCGCGGTGTAGTCGCTTACCAGGGCCGGCACGAAGGTGGTTTGGATGGTGTAGTTCAAGAAGACGAGTGCCGCGAACGCCGCGGCGAGAGCGAGCGCGGCTCCCGTGAGCGCCCGGTGCTCCTCTCGAGCGAGAGCGTGGAGGCTCGCGATGAGCACGACGAAGCCGCTGACCAAGAAGAAGCCGAGGAAGAAGGGCAGGGCTTGGACGGGATGATGGTTTCGCACGAAGACTTCCGGCCCTTGCCATGGCGGCTGAGGGTGTGTCGTTTGGACGGCGAGCATCGCGACCGGCCCGGAGAGCAGCGCACCCAAGAGCGTGCACGCCGCGCCATGCGCGCCGGTGCGGCAAGCGCCGGCATCGTCAGGTCGTCGTTCGGGGCCCGGCATCGACGGGGGGAACTGCAGGCGGCATACCATCGAGCGCGGTGCCCCTGAAGTTGCGCGGCGGGTTCCTTGACGCCGAGCAGCATGCGCCGATCGAGCACGGTCGACGCGCGCCTCGCGCCGTTCGAGAGCTCGACGACGTGCAGAGCTTGCGACGACGTGTGTCCTACCTGCACATCTTGCGCGTTCTCGAGATTGCAACTCCGAGATCGAGCGGCATCGCAACGGCACGCGGTTTGCTCTTCCTCTGCGCAGGCGTGGTCCAGTCCGATTCGGATCGCGCCCCCACGAAGGAATCCGCCATGAAAGCCCCCACCGTTCGACGCATTTTGGTCGCCGTTGATTTTTCCTCCTGCTCGCGCGCAGCGCTCGAACTCGCCTGCTCGCTAGGTGCCGCGCTGGGCGCGACCCTGGAGGTGCTGTTCGTGCGCCAGCTGGAAGCCGGCGAGGACTTCGGAACGAAGGAGCTCGCTGCCGCCAAACAGGAGCTGCATCGCTTCGTCGAAACCGTGCAGCGGGAGAGCACCGTGGCGCTCGGCGAGCGCGTCGAGCTCGGAGACGCCCGAGAGCGCATCGTCTCGATCGCGGAAAAGGATCACTTCGACCTCATCGTTCTCGGCACTCACGGGCGTACGGGCCGCCCGCGTATGCTCGCAGGAAGCGTTGCAGAGAGCGTCGTTCGCACGGCATCGCGGCCCGTTTTGACCGTGCGCGAGGCGTAGAGCCAGCCGGCCGGAGCCCAGTCCCTCGACGGCGCGGCTCAGCGAGGCTCGACCGTCGCGCCGTCCTTCACGCGGTCGCCGGGGTGAACGGCGACCGCGGCGCCGAGTGACAGGCCGCTCACGACTTCAGCCTCGGTCTCCCCGCGGTGCCCGATCTGCACGGTGGTGAGCCGCGCGACGCCGTCGTCGATTCGGAAGACGGCCCACCCGTTGCCGTGCCGAAATACGGCACCCTGCGGGACCTTCACGACGTTCTCACCTTGCCAGAGCACGAGGCGCGCCTCGACGCGATACCCGTCGCCGAGCGCCGCCCAGCGGTCGCGCGGCTCCGTGAATGCAATCACGACGTTTACCCGTTGCTCGTCCACGCCGAGCGCCGAGGGTCGCGTGAACGCGGACGGTTCGACGCGACGAACCTTTCCGGCGACGGGACGGTCTCCGCCCCAACCCTGAATTACCACCGGCGTCCCCGGCTGCACGTGCACCGCGTCCGTGGTGAGCAGATCGACCACGACCTCGAGCGCCGCGGGATCGCCGACTTCCACGAGCGGTGTTCCCGCTTGCACGACGCCGGCGCTCTTCTGATGAACGCGGAGCACCTGTCCCGAAACGGGCGCGAGGACGCCGACGTGACGGTTGCGCGCCGAGCGTTCGCCGTCGCCGCCGAGGGCCACACGGGCGATACGCACCTCTTCGACCGCGATCTTGCCCGCGAATTCCGCCGAGCTCTGCTCTTCGCCCCTCATGCGCGCCGCGAAGGCTGCCTGCTCGAGCGCCTGCTGCGAGAGCGAGCCCGTGGAAACGAGCTTCTGCGTCCGCGCGAGCTCCTGATCGGCGAGCTCTTTGGCGGCACGTGCTCGCGAAACCTGGGCGCGCGCCTGTCCGAGCGCGGAAAGCGCGGCACCGAGTCGAGCCTCGGCCTCGGCACGCGTCCGCTCGTCGAGCAGCGGTGAGAGCGCTGGCGCAATCTCCGCCAACGGATCGCCCTCGTTGACCGGGTCGCCTGGTTCGAGGCGCAGGCGTGACAGGCTTCCCGTCACGGGTACCGAAACCACGAAGCGATCCTTGACGCGGGCAACGCCGTTCTCCTCGATTGCGACGATCAAGCGCCCGCGCGTGGCGTGGGCCACATCCACGGGCACGGGTCGAGGGCGAAGCGCCAGCGCCGCACCCCCGACGGCACCGAGAACGAGCAGTCCGAAAAGGACGTGTCGGGCGTTGCGCGC
>DASUTR010000631.1:0-2378 GCA_036374535.1 Polyangiaceae bacterium | reverse complement strand
GGAGTACTTTCGAGTTTATCGGCGCGACGCGTTTCGTTGCTCGAGTCCGGTGTGTCGGCGTAGAGACGTGACACCGCATCACCTCGTGTTTCGCTCGCACGGCGGCGGCGACGAAGACGACAACGTCGCGTCGCTCTGCTCTTGGTGTCACCTTCACGGCGTTCACGAAGGGCGCATCGGGGCGGAACCGCCGGCATCGAGAATCCGCTGGCGCATCGGCAGAAGCGGCACGTTGCGGATCGACGGGCGAGCGCTCGCTCTCGGGTGAACGCACAGAGCTCGGCTCTCGCCGCCGAACCTGGTAACGTGAAGCGGCTTCAGGAGCACGCCATGGGACCCGTCCGGTATTCCATCAACGTTACGTCGGACGGCTGCTCGCGGGAGGGGGCGACATGAAGGCTTGGCTGCTCAAACGGCTCGGCCTGCTCGGGATGACGCCCGAGCCGGAGGACGTGGAAGAGCAGGCGAACGACGAGCCGCTCAAGGTGTTGCTCGTGGACGACACGCCCACGAACCTTCAGGTGCTGACGCAAACGCTGAAGGGGCTCGGTCACAAGCTGCTCGTTGCAAACAACGGCGCCGATGCGCTCGCCGTCGCCCGCCGCTCGCGTCCGGAGCTCGTGCTCCTGGACGTGATGATGCCCGAGATGGACGGCTTCGAGACCTGCCGGCAGATGAAGGCCGACCCGGCGCTCGAAGGCATGGCCGTCATCTTCTGCTCGGCGCTCGACGACGTTGCTTCCAAAGTGAAGGGCTTCGAGCTCGGCGCGGTGGATTTCGTGACCAAGCCCTACCAAGCCGAAGAGGTCATCGCTCGCGTGAGCACGCACCTCGCCGTGCAACAGCTCGCAACGTCGCTCCGCCGGCAGAATCAGCGGCTGGCGCAAGAGCTCGCGGTCGCCCGCGAGACGCAGGACGAAGCGTCCCGGCGCCTGAAGAGCACGTTGCTCGGGCAAAGCTCGGCCATCAAGCTCGTTCGCTCGGCCATCGACGAGCACGCCAAGAGCGACGAGCCCGTGCTCCTCTACGGGCCGCTCGCCTGTGGCGACGAAGCCGTCGCGCGAGCCCTGCACGCCGCATCCAAGCGCGGCGGTCGGGCGTTCATCTTCCTCGAGGGAAGCCAGTTCCTCTCGTCGCGTCATTCCGTTCCCCCGAGCGGCACGGCGACGGCCGATGACGATCCTCTCGCGAAGCTCGAGCTCGCGAACGGCGGCACTCTTTACATCGATCAGGTGCAATACCTACCCGCTTCGTACCAGGAGCGGCTTTGGGAGATCATCGACGGCAACGCTCGGGCGGTGGCGAAAGGCGAGCGTCCGCCTCGCGACGTGCGCTTCGTTCTCTACTCCGGCCTCGACGACAAGCCGTTGCCGGACACGTTCGACCTCAGGCTGCGACAGCACTTGCTCCAGCGGTCGATCAAGCTTCCGACCCTCGCCGAGCGCCAGAGCGACATCCTCACCATCGCTCAGGCGCTGCTCGAACGACACGGGCGGCGTCTCGGGAGGGTCCTCGACGGATTCGAGCCCGAAGCGGAGCGCGGGCTCGTCGCGCATTCGTGGCCCGGAAACTTGAGAGAGCTCGAGGACGTGGTCGTCCGCAGCATCCTTTCGTGCCGCGCTTCCCGCATCCGCATCGAGCCGAGCCTGCTCGAGGGAGGCGTCACGATCGGGGCGTACCGCTTGACCGACAAGCTCGGCGTCGGCGGCATGGGCGAAGTCTGGCGTGCCAAACACGCGCTCATCGCGCGCCCCGCCGCCGTGAAGCTCATCAAGAATCGAGAGGACGGCCCGCCCAAGGAAGAAGTGCTCGAGCGCTTCCGGCGCGAGGCGTCTGTCACCGCGGGACTGTGCTCGCCCCACACCGTGACGCTCTACGACTTCGGCGTGAGCGAGACGGGCGCCTTCTACTACGTGATGGAGCTCTTGAAGGGCATGCCCCTCGACGCGATGGTCGAGAAATTCGGAGCGCTCCCTGGAAGCCGCGTGGCCCACTTCCTCGTCGGCGCCTGTCGTTCGCTCGCGGAAGCCCACGCCGTCGGGCTCGTCCATCGGGACATCAAGCCGGCGAACCTCTTCGCTGCTCGCCTCGGTGCCGAGCTCGACTTCTTGAAGGTGCTCGACTTCGGCATGGTCGCGCGCAAGAGCGATCCGGAAGAAACGCGGCTCACGGTGCAAGGAGCCATCTACGGAACGCCTGATTTCATCGCTCCCGAGCTCGCGCTCGATTCCCATGCCGTCGACCCGCGGAGCGACATGTATTCGCTCGGAGTCACGGCTCACGTGCTGCTCACGGGTGAGCGCCTATTCACGGGAGACACGCTGCAGGTGCTGATGCGCCACATCAACGAGCCCCCGCCTTCTCTCAGGGCTCGTCGT